>JALOLW010000034.1 GCA_025455795.1 Spirosomataceae bacterium | reverse complement strand
AGTGTGTTGTGGTGCGTCTTGAAAGGCCGCGCTGCCGCACCGCCATGAATCGCCTGCAAGATGGGTGTTTCTACTTCGAGTAAACCTTTGTTCACCAAATAGTTACGCATGGTTTGTACCAACTTGGCGCGTTTCATAAAAATATCTTTGACGTGCGGATTCACAATCAAATCCACATATCGCTGACGGTAACGTTGTTCGGGGTCCGAGAAAGCGTCATACACTTTGCCGTCCACCTCTTTGACCACGGGCAACGGGCGGAGCGACTTGTTCAAAATCTTGAATTCTTGTACGTGTACCGAAATCTCACCCGTTTGGGTAGTAAAAACAAAGCCCTTCACACCGATGATGTCGCCGATGTCGAGTAGTTTTTTGAACACCGTATTGTAGAGCGTTTTGTCTTCGCCGGGGCAGAGGTCGTCGCGGCGGAAATAAAGCTGCACGCGGCCTGTGCTGTCTTGCAACTCCGCAAATGACGCGCTACCCATAATACGGAAGCCCATCAAACGACCTGCGAGTGAGATGTCCTTATAGTCCAGTTTATTGTTTTCGTAATTTTTGAGAATATCGGCTGCCGTGGCGTTTACGGGGAATAGTTCGGCAGGATACGGGTCAATGCCCATCTGCATGAGTTGTTCGCGCTTTTGACGGCGCAGGAGTTCTTGTTCGCTCAACATTTCGTTTTTTTATTCGTTTAATTTATGTCAAATACGCTCTTACCTTGCTACTTATAAAACTTTTTACGCTCTCCCAAGTTTGTTTTTTGAGGCTTATGGGGTCTTCACTTTCTTCGGCATCGCCAAAGTACGTAATAGCTTGTGGGACTGTGATTAACAGATTTTGGCGACTGTATTTTTCACGATGAAATTGCACAAAATCAGCTATAGAATAATGCTTTAAAAGCTCGGCAATGTCCCAAAAGTCTTTTTTCTTGCCTCTGCCCAAAATCGCCTGTACTTTCATCGCTATAATATCTTCGACCGAAAACATCCTGATACCATTTATTTCTTGAATAGGGTGAATAAGCGGATGAGGATGTCTAATGATGTCAACTTTGATTTCTTCAATATAACAAAAAATTCCAAATCTTGCAGCCTTATCTTCAACTGCTAAACGTTCTCCAAAATGCTGTTGCAATCCTTTTATAACATCCTCGTTTTCAAACGGCTGGTTTGAAAACAAATCTAAATCAACCGATAACCGATGTCCATACAACAAGGATAGTGCAGTGCCACCTACCAATGAAAATTCCTTCAACTCGGGCATTTCCATCAACTGATTCAGTATGGAAAAAGTGTGGGGTTCGACTGTCTTAGTGTATAGCATCGAAAATCTGTTAAGGGTTTATTGATGACTGCACTTGCTAAATACATCGTATATTCTGGCAAAAATTTAGCGTTTAACAATGCCTGTGTCACTTTTTCATCGCCATAGTAGCGGCGGCAGTTGCGAATATCTTCTACATCGCCACGCTCAAAAACCCGTTCAATGACAAAATTGGCTTTGGCGTCGTAGTCAATATTTTCAAACACTACATCCCAAAAAATCCGTTTGTTAAATATCGGTTTGGCTTTGGTTTCCATTTGTTTCGTGGATTTTGAAGACGCAAAGTTAGCCAAAACTGTGCATATTTACGGACAAGGAAATTCAATCGGTACGAGTTTTTTTGTACTTTTGCGGGAAAATTACCGCAAAAGCGAGCCATTCATTGGCCGATTCGCGTACGTTTCATGAAAGTATTATTCGACCATCAAACATTTACTGGTGCTGCGTATGGCGGTATTCCGCGCTACTTTTATGAGTTGATGAATGTTTTTGTCAAACGCAGCGATATTGAGTTTGAGCTTTCCTTGAAATTTTCCAATAGCGAATACCTCCGCCACGCTTCCTACATTGAACCGATTAGGTATGAGCAATTTGCTCAAAACTTGCGTGTCAATCAGCTTGTTTCGCAACTCAATCGGGCGTACAGTGCTTTGCGGCTGTGTTCGAGTCGCTACGATATTTTTCATCCTACGTTTTATCACCCGTATTTTTTGCGGCACATTGGCCGCAAGCCCTTGGTACTGACGTTTCACGATGCCCTCAGCGAAAAGTACGGGGAGCGGTTTCCAGTTTTTGGGGCAAACCTTACCGAAGCCAAACGGAAGTTGCTCCAACGCGCCGATGCCATTATTTCCGTCTCGGAGGCATCCAAAAGAGATATTTTGACTTATTTTGACATTCATCCCGATAAAATCAAAGTCATCCATCTCGGCAATTATTTGTTTGAATCGGTTCCGAAAGAAGGCCAAAAAATCGCCTTGCCAGCGCGTTATGTATTGTTTGTGGGCAAGCGTGATAACTACAAAAACTTTGAGCAATTTTGGAAAGCCATGACGCCAATCCTCCAAGCCGACAAAGATTTACGATTGGTTTGTGCTGGTGGGGGTAGTTTTACCAAAGAAGAATATGACTGGTTTCAGAAAGCGTACCTCGCCGAGCGTGTTGTGCATCAGCCCATTCTCGACGATGGTACTTTGGTGCAGCTTTATGCGGGCGCACAAGTGTTCGTGTTTCCGTCGTTGATGGAAGGATTTGGCCTACCCATACTCGAAGCCATGAGCAGTGGCTGCCCCGTGGCGGCTACGGCGGGGACATCATTTGACGAAATCGCCCTCGACGCGGCGGTGTATTTCGAGGCCGAACAGACCGAATCTATCAAAACTGCCATCGAAAGTGTCATTTACGACCCTGCCCGCCAAGCTACCTTGCGCGAGCTTGGGCGGGCGCGGCTACCGTTTTTTAGTTCTGCCAAAACCGCCGCGCAGACCTTAGACGTTTATAAAGCATTAGTGACCGCATGAAACAGCCCCTCGACCGCACCCTCATCTATGACCGCGACGTGAGTGGCCACCACTTGGATTACTTGCAGTTTTTGGTCGAATACCTCAAACGAATGCCTGAATCGGTGCGGCAGCAATACGTCTTTGTACTCAACGAAGAAGCCCAAAAACGCTTCGCCAACGACCAAGCTGAGATTCGGTTTCACTTTATTGCCGCGCCGCAGTTGGCCGAGTTTCTTCAGCACACCAACGTGCTTCGCAGGGCAGCAGCGGAAATGAAATTCCTAAAAAAACTACTCGACGAATACGACGCCAAGCGGCTCATATTCATGCACATAGATGCGTTTCAGTTTGAGTTGGGGCGGTTGTCGTTGCGGCGCAAAAATATCAAACTTTCGGGGCTAATGTTTCTGCCTTTTCGTAAATACTACGAAGACGATTCGACCCTTTCGGCAGTATTGCGACGCGAGTGGCGCGGTTGGCGCAAAGGAATGCAAATGCGCTGGATGCTCCGCAATCGGCAAATTGAGCGAATGTTTTTCCTGAACGATAAACAAGGCGTGGAAGATTATACCAAACGGTTCGGGCCTTATTTTGAGTACCTGCCCGACCCCATCGAACTCCGTACTTTTGAAAATACGCCGCTCGAAACCCTCAGGCACAAATACAGTATCCCCGACGGGCGCAAAGTATTTTTGATTTATGGTCATTTATCTTCTCGCAAAAACATCCCCAATATCCTCCTTGCTTTACGCCGCCTGACCGTGTCGCAAAGAGAGCAACTTTGTATTTTGATAAGCGGCGAGCCAGAAAAGGGCTACGAAACGACCCTTCAAACCGCCCTCAGCGAAGCAAAACTCAAATGCCCAGAGGTGATGTTTGTAGAACACATTCGTTTTTTTGACCCTGCCGATACCCACGATGTATTTCGGATAGCCGACGTGGTGCTGGTGCCTTACATCAATTTTTTCAGTTCGAGCAACATCCTCGGTTTGGCGGCCAAGCACAACAAACCGCTGATTGCCTCTAAATTGGGCATTATGGGGGTTTTGGTTCACCAATATCAACTCGGTACGACGGTAGCCCCGCAGTCAGTGCGAGAAATCGCCGAGGCCATTCAACAGCACCTCGGAGTGACGGCGGAGATTGATGGCCAAAAATATCTCAACGACCATACGGCAGATGAGTTTTCTAAAAAAATCTTATTTTGAGGGAAAAATAAAATTTTACTTTGTAATTCAAAGTAAAAAAATCAACTTTGTAACGCAAAGTAAAATTATTGATGCACCGAATAGATACATTAGATTCGTTTAGAGGTTTGGCCGCGTTGTTGGTTGTTTTGTTTCACCTCACGCTGCATCAAAGCGACGCGATTTGGCATTTTTCGTGGGGATGCACGGGTGTGGATTTGTTTTTTATGATCAGTGGATTTGTCATTTTGATGACGCTTTATCGTACCAAATCGCCGAAAGACTTCGTTTTTGCTCGTTTTTCAAGGCTGTACCCTGTGTATTGGGTGGCCGTGACGATTACTGCGTTGGCGATGTTGGTGGGCCAATACGGAGGATACAGCCAAATATCATGGTGGGAATATTTCACCAACTTGTCTATGTTTCAGCAGTACTTTGAAGTACGCGACTTGGACGGTTCTTATTGGACGCTTTTGGTAGAGATGTTGTTTTACGCAGCGATGCTGGCACTGCTCACAACCCACCAACTGAAGCACACAAGCAAGTTTGGTTTGGGTGTAGTCCTTTTGCAGTTGTTGATTCATGGTTTGGTAAGTCAATACTGGCCGCAGGTGTACGCTACTATTTGTAAGGGTTTTCCGCTGATTAATCATTTTCAACTATTCTGGGCGGGTATTTTGTTCTATCGTATTTACACGCAAGGGCATAGTTGGCAACGGTACCTGGGGCTTGTTTTGGCTTATGGCGTCACTATTTTTTTGTTTGATAAAATCGGCAAAAGCAATCTTTTTGTCAGCTTTGAAGAGTACATTTTTATTGTCGCTTTTTACTTTGTCTTGTTTTACTTATTCGTTCAAAAGCGCCTGGAATGGCTCAACAACCGCGCCACTCTTTTTTTGGGAAGTATTTCGTATAGCCTTTATATCATACATCATTATCTGATGGTTGGTATTATTACCATCATCAAAGACAAATTCGGGTGGTCGTTTGGAGTGGCAAGCCTACTGGCCCTCGCAACCGCCTTTGGCATAGCCATTTTGATGACTTATTGGATTGAAAAACCTGCCTTGATGTATCTCCGAAAACAATATAAAAGTCAATAAAAAGGCTATTTTTACGTAATTTTTATTAGTTTTGTCCATTAAACCGAATGAGTGTGAGTCCAAAACTTAGCGTTATTATTCCTGCGTACAACGAAGAAAAAACGATTCAAACGGTCTTGAAGGCTGTTGCAGCGGTAGAGTTGGTCGGCAATTTTGCCAAAGAGATTATCGTAGTTAATGATTGCTCCAAAGACCAGACCGAAGTGCAGATACAACAATTTATAGTTGCAAATCCTGCGGTGGAGGTGGCTTATTTTAAGCACGAAGTCAATAAGGGAAAAGGGGCGGCGCTGCATACGGGTATTCAAAAAGCCACGGGCGACTATCTTATCGTTCAAGATGCTGACTTGGAATACGACCCGCAAGAATTTAATATTTTGCTACAACCCATTGTAGATGGACACGCCGACGTGGTGTATGGTTCTCGTTTTATGGGGGGCAAAGCCCACCGTATTTTGTTCTTTTGGCATTCGATTGGCAACAAAATTCTCACTTTTTTGAGCAACATGATGACCAATCTCAATCTGACCGACATGGAAACCTGCTACAAATTGTTCAGAGCTGATATGGTGAAAGGGTTGAGTTTACAAGAAAAACGCTTTGGTTTTGAGCCAGAAGTAACGGCCAAAATCGCGCGGATTCCGAACATAAGAATTTACGAAGTAGGAGTGTCGTACTATGGACGTACCTACGCCGAAGGCAAGAAAATTAACTGGAAAGACGGATTTAGGGCTATTTATTGTATCATCAAATACGGTTTATTCGGATAAATCATGGGCGATATCTTGAAAGATTTGAAATATTACCGTCAAGCTTTGGGCGTTAATATGCTTTGGAATTCTTACCCTATCATCTTCGTCGTAAGAGATGGGTTTGGGATTGGTCCCAGCGGAAGTATTTTTACGATACTTTACTGGGGGTTAGGCATTTTATTGATGCTTCCTGTCAATATTTTTCAGAAAATTTATTTGCCCAACAAAATGCTGTTTTTCTTTTGGTTTGCTTTTTGGGCATTGAGCTACATCTATTGGAAATATTACCCAAGTCCCAATTTTGGGGCCGAGCCACTCCGTGAAATTTTGACTTATTTTATTCCGTTAGGGTTTTTGTTTGCCTCAATGTACTACCCCAATGACAAGCTTCACATCATTGTCATTGTGTTGGTGTTTTACTCTATTTTGGCCAGTACGGGATTGATTTACTACATGACTCAGCAGTCAGGGTGGCAACTCGGCGACCGAGCTGGTATCCGTTTTGCGGCCAATACCAACAACAGCAACCCGCACGCCTACGCCAACAATGCCCTTGCGGGGCTGTTGGCAGCGCTCATTGTGGCGGGGAGAAGCAAGCAGGTCTTGGTCAAAGTGTTTTATTTTATGTGCGCACTTTTTTCGTTGGCGGTGATGGTCTTGGCGCGTACCAATATCAGTATCATTGCCTTGATTTTGTCGGCCTTGGTCTATTTTGTACTGCACGGCAGGAGTGCTTTTTTAGCCATATTCAAATGGCAGTTTTTAGTCATTGTTGGGGCCATTGCGGGGATTATTTATACTTTACTGGCTCAGTTTTCCAAAGCTTCCTTTGTGCTTTCTGTTTACTTCCAAACGATGCTGGGACGGTTCGGGAAAGTGATTTATACCGTTTCTGGGGTGCAAGTAGCTGAAAGTAGCAAAGAAATAGACTATTCTTCTGTCAATCGAATTTTGAGTTTTCGATACGTCACTGAGGTTTTTTTGGGAGAGGGTACTATCGGCACTATTCTTTTTGGCGAGGGCTACAAAGCGCAATTTTTTGATGTGCCTGCCTTAGAAGCATTGGTCAATCAAGGGCTCGTCGGATTTGTTTTGTTCAATGGTTTTTTTGGGGTGGTCATTATGACTTCATTTCAGCAGTTTTTTCGTCCTGCCAACGACCTCTCCAAATTCATGGCCTACTTTTCGTTTATTATCTTGATTGCTTTGTTTTCAGGCGCGCGGCCCATTGACCTCAGTATGTGGTTGGTGTATATTTTTTATGTGCGCTTTTTTGGAGTTTATTCGTCAAGCCCTGCTCTCGAAACCCGCCAAACGCAACTGACGCCTGCATGAAATTCTTGCGTAAATCTTTGCTCTTTTTGGTAGGACTCTTGGTTCTTACTGAATTGACTCTACGCTTTATATTTGGGTTTTGCAACGCCCCGCTGTACGTTGAAGACCCTGATTTTGAGTACATTTACGCACCTAATCAACACCGAACTCGCTTTCGTAATGTCATCAAAACCAACGAACACTCCATGCGAAGTGAGCCGCTCCATGCTACCGATACCACGGTGGTGCTGCTCCTGGGCGATTCGGTCATCAACGGGGGTAATCCTACCGACCACGACGACCTGGCCTCGACGATACTCGAAAACCAACTCAACGACCGCTACCAAAAGCCTGTTCGGGTCTTGAACGTGTCGGCGGGGTCTTGGGGGCCAGACAATGCCTTTGCGTACTTGAAAAAACGGGGATTCTTTGGCGCAGATTTGATTTGCCTCGTCACCAGTAGTCACGATGCCTTCGATAACATAAGCCACACGCCACTCGTGGGTCTCAACCCCAACTATCCCAATAAACAGTACGAAATAGCACTTTACGAAGCCTACGACCGCTACTATATTTACTACGAAGCCTACATCGAAACCCCGCTCAAACGGTGGTTTGGCCCCGCCACTCAGCACGCTCCCGACGACGTGATTCACAAGTTTGGGACGACCTTCAACCGTGGCTTTCAGCAGTTGGCTGATACTACCCGAGCCCTCCAAATCCCGTTTGTGATTTATCTCCACCCCGAAATCCCCGAAATTCAGCAAAATCGCTTTGATGCCCAAGGTACGCAGATTCTGGCTTTTGCCCAGCAAAACCGCATCCCCGTTGTCAATGAACTGACGCTTCGGCCTACGCTTGATTTGTTTCGCAATCCCGAATACGATGGGATTCATTACAACGCTAAGGGGCAGGCATTTATGGCCAAAAATCTTTCGCCCGTTATTCAGCAATATTTAGACCTGTATTTTGCCCGTTATGCGCGTTCTCATCGTCCATAATCAACTATGGGCGCACTACAAGTCCAAGTTGTTCAGCGAGCTGCATCGGCTATCGCCGCAGTATGATGCTCGGATACACGTAGCCCAAATCGCACTTTCTGAGAGAAGCCGAACCAACATGGGCAAGGCCGAAACCACGCGCTATGCGTACGACTACGAGGTGCTTTTCGAGACCTCGCTCGACCAAGTGGCCTTGTGGCCCCGCACGAAATCTCTGCTAAAAAAAGTCCGAAGCTTTCGCCCCGATGTCCTCAACCTGACGGGCTACTACGACCCCGCGCAGTGGCTGTTGCTGTTTTATGCCAAACTTACGGGTATCAAAGTCGTCATTTCTAACGAGTCCAACGTGCGCGACCACGTGCGTGGGGGACTGAAAGAACGATTCAAGCGGTTTTTGTTGGGCATGGCCGACGGTTTCTTTTGTTTTGGTACTTCATCGGCGCAATATTTGGCGCAACTGGGGGTGAAACCTTCCCAAATTTTTTCCAAAAAAGCGGCGATTGTGGACAACGACGTGCTACTTCAACATTATCAAAAAGCTGCCGTCCAACGCGATACGCTCAAACAGCAAAAAGGCTGGGCGAAGTACAATTTTATCTTTGTGGGGCGGCTCATTCCCCCAAAAAACCTTCATTTATTGCTCGAAAGTTTTGCCAATGTCCATACTGACGCGCCCGACTGGGGCTTGGTGCTGCTCGGCGAAGGCGAGCAAAAATCAGAACTACAACAAAAAGTATTGGCTCTGGGGCTTTCCAACGTCAAGTTTGAGGCGGGCGTGCCGTGGTACGAAGTAGCTGAATATTTGGCATTGGCCGATGTACTCATCCTGCCGAGTGTATCCGAACCTTGGGGGCTGGTGGTCAATGAAGCCATGCTGTGCGGCCTGTCCGTCTTGGTATCTGACGTGTGCGGCTGCGTAGATGATTTGGTGCGGACGGGGCAGAACGGCTTCACATTTCGTGCGACTGATGGAGTGGAATTGGCCTCAAAATTGCGGTATTTTGTAGAAAATGCTGCCCAACTCCCGCGCATGGGCGAAGCGTCGCGGCAGATAGTGGCGGCGTTTGAACCTGCCCAAGTAGCCCACGAAATGCTCCACGGCTTCAAAACGCTGACAAAATGAAGATACTGTTTTGCACCAATGCCTTTGAGAACGTGACCAACGGCCCCGTGCGGTTTGCCAATATTATTTTGGAAATCAACCAATTGTACCCTCAACACGAGTTAAGGATTTTGACCGAAGACGTGTCAGACAGTCGCTTGTCGGCCTTGAAGCACGTCCACAAAGTTCATCTCAATATTCCGCGTCTGCTGAAGCCTTTCGGGCAAATATTACGGTGGTTTATCTATTATCGGCACGTCAAACAAATCCAAAAAACGTTTGATTTTGACGTGTTGGTTTATATCAATTCGTTCAATGGCCTGTGGGCGAGTTTGGTATCCAACAAACCCACGGTAGGCATGGTCAACGACGAAAAAAATATGCTGGCGACTTGGCAAAATTTCTCACTGAACTCCCTCTGGCTCAAACGATTTGCGTTTCAACAATTTGAGAGACTTTCAGTCCAAAACCACCGACTTGTTATTGCCAATTCAGATTTTTTAAAACATAGACTTCAAAATACTTACCACCTGCCCGCGTCGAAAGTTGTGCGTTTGTACAAATCTATTCCTTTGGATGGGATTGATTTTCAGCCACATCGGGCGTTTGTGACACCCATCAAAGTGCTTTTTGTAAAGGCCGACTACTTGGTGGGAGAACTGCCAACCCTTGCCAAAGCCCTCCAACGACTCGCGCAGTATCAGTTTGAACTGACGGTCATTGGCCCCGAGCCGTGGTTTGAGGCGCATTTGAAGTCGTTGTTTGTCGGGATTCAAAACATCGCACTTGCGTATTTGGGGCCGCAGCCGCAGGAGCGCGTGTATGCGTGTATGCGTACGTGTGACATCTTTTGTGTACCGTCTTACACCGAAGCGTTTGGCGTAGCCAACATCGAGGCCCTCGCGCACGGGATTTCGGTGGTGAGTTCGCAAGTAGGCGGGATTCCAGAAGTGCTCGACCAAGGGCAGAATGGTTGGCTTGTAGCTCCCTCCAATGCCGAAGACTTGGCAAAAGCGCTCGAAGAATGTATTGAAAACCCCGCACTGAGGCTTCAAAAAGCCCAAAATGGACGAAAATTTATCGAACGCTTTTCCAAGGATGAAATGTTACGCAATTTTGTAGAAACGCTTGGAAAGTTAATTGAGAATGAGAGAATTGATGAATGAGAGAATGGTATCATACTTTATGAATCCATTCACTCATTTACTCATTCACTCACTCACTCATTGAAAAATGTACTGGAAACAAATCTTCAACGAACGCAACGACAGCCCCCACTGGGATTGGCACGTGGTGATGTATTTCATCAATGTGTTTTTGGTGGTGTTTGGGTACAGTTTGCGCGGAGGGGCGTTTCAGGCGGTCAAGGCGTTTCGTACTGCCTTGGTGGTAGTGGCTTTGTTGGCTTTGATGCTGACCGTCAAACAGGTCAAATTCTATTTTCATCGCCAAAAAAACTGGGTATTGTGGGTGTTTGTCGGGCTGATTCTGTTGGTTGCGCCGTTTAGTGTCAATCTTTTTTGGAGTGCCGGGCGGCTTGGGGCGTGGCTGCCATTTTTGATTTACTCCAATTATTTTGTTGTTCATCTTTTTTCCAATTACACCAAAGACGAAGCACTCTTCAAACTGCTCCAAATCTTCAACTTGGTGTACGCATATCCGCTCGGTGTGATGATTTTTTACGGGGTGGTGTTCCAAACCGAAAATATCTACGGGCAGGACATTGGGTCTTTCAAGGCCAACGTACTCGGCTGGGCTTGCACCGTATTTGTGCTGACGGGTTTTGATTTGTACGCCAATCGGCCCATGTCGGTGTGGCTTCGATATACATTTTTTGGCGTGGCATTCCTCGCCCTTTGGGGGATTGTCTTGACGGGTTCGCGGAGTAGCTATTTGAGTTTGGCCGCCGCCACGATGGTACTCGTCGTGCGCAACCAGCGTATCTCGGTCTATCTCAAGCTTTTCGTAGGGCTGTGCATCGTGGCGTTTGCGTACTATATCATCACCAGCCCCGACTCGGTGGTCAATCTGCGCGCCCAGTATGCCGATATACGCCAACAGCGCGGGGAGATTCGTTTCAAACTCGCCGACCAAGCCTTTGGAGCCATGCTCAAAAACCCCCACTTGCTTTTTACGGGCTTTGGATTTGACAATTTTCGGGAGGGATTGGAGCGGTACGCGGGGATTCGCACCGAGCTTGCTTCCCACAATTCTTACTTGGAGGTATTTTTTTCGAGCGGTGTACTGGTTTTTCTGTTTTTCATGGCTTTTATGGTAGGCAATGCCCTCCTCAAATACAGCCGCTTCGATAGTCGGTTGTTTGTGTTTTTTCCGATGCCGATGATTGTGCCTTATTTTGAGTCAAACCTCAACGCAGGCCAGTTTTTGTTTTTCCCGTGGATGACGTTTATGTTTTTTTACGTTCATGTATCGTCGGTTCAGCAGCCGCTCAAAGAGTCGAAACCAAAAGAAAAAAGTGATGAATTATCGGCTTTTAAGACCAATAACTCACCACTTTTTCGGGACTCTACTCAGTGATATTAGGCTTTATCTCCTCCAAACAGCCCTTTGATAAATCCAGTGGCTTTGTTGAGGGCTTCTTCGGCGTCTTCTTTCAAATCTTCCAATTTCTCCTGGGCTTCGGCGGCGAGTTCTTCGGCTTTTACTTTGGCTTCAGCAAAAGCTTCCTCGGCTTCGGCTTTCATTTCGGTAGCTTTGGCAGCAGCCTCGGCTTTCAAGCCTTCTACATCAATGTTTTGGAGCTTTTCGGTCACTTCACCTTTGAGTTCTTCAAACTTTTCTTGTGCTTCGGCGGCAAGTTCTTGTGCTTTGGCTTTGGCCTGTTCTGCTGCGTTTTTCAATTGGTCTTCCATTTGATTTGTTTTTAGATGATTAGCTTTGATTGACAACGGATTGGCATCCGGACTACTAAATTACGTAGTTTTGAAAGAATTGTCACATTTTAACACGTTAATTTTTTGTGAGTATGTAACTTGCACCCCAACAACAAACTAAACCCTGACAATGTCTCATCAACTTCACTACCGCGCTTGCAATCTGTGCGAAGCCATCTGTGGCCTCGAAATTGAATACCAAGGCCAAGAAATAATGGCGATTCGTGGCGACAAAAACGACCCGTTTAGCCGTGGGCATATTTGCCCCAAAGCCGTGGCCCTCAAAGATATTTACGAAGACCCCAACCGCTTGAAACTACCCCTGAAAAAAACCAACGAAGGCTGGCAGTCAATCGCTTGGGAACAGGCTTTTGACGAAATAACCCAAAAAATCAAGGCGATTCAGGCGCAGCATGGCTCAAGCGCCGTAGCAATGTACGCGGGCAATCCTTCCGTACACAACTCGGGGACTTTTTTGGCGGGTACAGACTTGATGCGCGCCCTCAAAACCAAAAATATCTTTTCGGCTACCTCTGCCGACCAACTCCCCCACCACTTTGCCAGTTGGCAGATGTTTGGACATCCCATGCTCCTGCCTATTCCCGATATTGACCGCACCGACTACTGGCTCATCATGGGGGGCAATCCTATCGCCTCCAACGGCAGCATTATGACCGCCCCCGATGTGGCCAATCGCCTCAAAGCCATCCAACAACGCGGCGGCAAGGTGGTGGTGATAGACCCCCGCTTTACCGAAACCGCCGCCAAAGCCGATGCGCACCACTTCATCGTACCAGGTACAGATGCGTTTTTGCTGTTGGCGATGCTGCACGTCGTATTTGCCGAAGGTTTGGAAAAAATGCCCGATTATGCCGTGGGCGTAGAGACCTTGAAAGAAATAGTGGCTGATTTTTCTCCCGAACTCGTTGAGAAACAGACGGGTATCGCGGCTAAAACCATTCGACACCTCGTGCGGGAGTTTACAGCGGCACCGTCGGCGGTAGTGTATGGGCGAGTGGGGCTTTCGACCCAAGCATTTGGGGGCGTGTGTCAGTGGTTGCTCAATGCCTTCAACGTCGTCACGGGCAATCTCGACCGTGAAGGCGGGGCCATGTTTACACATCCCGCCGTGGATTTTTTGATGACCCAAAAAGGCATTTACAACAAATACAATCGCCACCAAAGCCGCGTGAGAGGTTTACCCGAGTTTATGGGTGAACTGCCCGTATCGGTGCTGGCGGAGGAGATTTTGACCGAAGGCGACGGCCAAATCAAGGCCCTCGTGACGAGTTGCGGCAATCCCGTGCTTTCGACCCCCAACGGGCGGCAGTTGGACGAGGCCCTTGAAACCTTAGAATTGATGGTGTGTGTGGATATTTATCTCAACGAAACCACTCGCCACGCTCACTACATCTTGCCGCCCGCCACGGGCTTGGAAGTAGCACACTACGACTTGACTTTCAACGCACTCTCTGTCAGAAATGTCACTCGTTTTAGCGAGCCACTGTTTGAAAAATCAGCAGGGGCGAAGTTTGACTGGGAAATTTTTCAAGCATTGACCGCCCGCCTTGTGGGTGACTATACCGCTGATTTTGTGCCACAAGACCCTCATAGTAAGGTAGATGTAGGGCTTCGATTTGGTACTTATAAAATGACGCTGGACACGCTCCGACAAGCCCGTCACGGCATGGATTTAGGGCCGCTGAGACCTGCTTTTCCCGAACGTTTGCTCACGGCAAACAAAACCGTGGAACTCGCCCCTTCTCTGCTCACGGGCGACATGGCGCGGGTACGCGAGGCCTTACAATCTACCCAAACTGCCGACGAGTTTGATTTGCTGCTTATCAATCGCCGCCACCTCCGCGACAACAATTCTTGGATGCACAACGCCGAGCGGCTCGTCAAAGGACGGAATCGTTGCACACTTCTCATGCACCCCCGCGACGCCGCCCAAAGAGGCATCAAATCAAACGATACCGTTCAGATACGTTCACGGGTAGGTCAGGTAGCAGTTCCTGTCGAAATCACCGAAGACATGATGGAGGGTGTAGTGTGCCTGCCGCACGGCTACGGCCACGACCGCACGGGTGTGCGCTTGCCCGTGGCCCAAGCCCACGCGGGCGTGAGTGTAAACGACCTCACCGACGACCTTCTTCTGGACTCCCTCACGGGCAATGCCGTCTTTGGAGGCGTACCAGTGAGGGTGGCTTTTTCCTAAAACCCTTCTTTCTCTTCCTCTTTTTCTTTCTTTTTAGCAGGGGTTTTGGTGGGGGTTTGGGCTACTTTGGCGGGTGTCGTGCCAGGTTTTCCTGCTACTGCCTTGGGGTCTTTGGTGGCGGGGGTTTTGGCCACCTCTTTGGTGGTTTTGGAGGTGGTTTCTTTGGCAGTAGGCTTTTTAGCCACGGTTGGTGCTGCTTCTTCCTCCTCTTCCTCTTCGGCCAATTCTTCCGTAGCGGCAGGTTTGGTGGTAGTTGGTTTTGTCGTAGCGGGGGCTGTGGTTTTGGCAGGGGTTCCTTTGGCAGGCGTTTTGGCGGGGGGTGTCTTGGCAACCACGGGTTTTTTGACCACTTTGGGGCGATACAGCGACGCAAACCTGTCCACAAACAAATCTTTTTCTTCTACGCCCAAAACCAAAATACTTTCTTCCTTGTCTTTTTTGTCCTTGGATTTGGTTTGGGCAAAATCGTTTACTTCGGTGATAGAAGTCAACATGGCGAGTTTACCCTGTTGCCAATCCAAATAATACCAAATATCGTCGTCGGTTTCTAAATAAATACTCACCTCGTCGCCTCGGGCATTTTTACGGATTTCTACCATGCCTTCCATTTGGGCGTTGATGTCGGTGGTGCCGAGGTTGGAAACACCAATCGGACCCACGCTATAAAACGCATTTTGCGTAGGCGACCACCGCAGATTGACGTTGGAAAGAACAATGGTGGCGTTGAATTTCGGCGACGCATCCGAAAGTGGTTTGGGGGCGGTAGCGGCACGGTTGATGTAGGCGTCGGCGGCTTTGCGGCCAATCAGCGGGGCGATTTTCGCGCCCAAACGGTCCCAATCGGGTTCGGCGGCGTCGCTGTTTTGGGCGTCGAGGTTACTTTTTACCATCTCGTCCGACAGCTTGGCCATGACTTCTTTATTGGCCCCAAAATTGAACGATAGCAGAGTATTGAAGCGATAAGTGTTACTGTCCACATTGACTTGGGCGGTTCCCGCGCCCAAAAACGCTTCGGGGT
>JALOLW010000381.1 GCA_025455795.1 Spirosomataceae bacterium | reverse complement strand
CATTTGTTTGATGAAAATGAGAATGAAAAAGTCAAGTATCTACAAGATTTAAAAACCAATGGTTTAAAACCCAAAATTGAAATTCTAATTCATGGAATCGAGAATGAAGAAACAGCACTACGTGTTGAAGCTGCTATAATTGATTTAATTGGCATCAATAAATTAACAAACAAACAGAATGGTTGGAGAAGTGCAGTTTTTGGAAGAATGACAATACAACAAGTTATTTCTGCTTACTCAAAGCAAAAAGTAATAGTTGAAGAACCTGTAATCTTCATTAGGATTAATCAAGCATTTCGATATTCCATGTCAGAAATTGAACTATACGACTACACACGTGGACAATGGAAAGTAAGTAAAGAAAGAGCAGACCAAGCAAAGTATGCTTTTGCCGTTTACGAAGGTATAATCCAAGAAGTTTATTCAGTATTATTTTGGATTGAGGCGGGAAAAACTTTCAATACAAGAGTAGAAAAAGAAGCCAATCCTGAAAGATTTGAATTTATTGGTAATATTGCAGAATCAGAAATAAGAGATAAATACAAGTACAAATCTGTTGAGCACTATTTTAAAAGAGGAAATGCTAATCCAATAATGTATGTAAACTGTTAGTAGTTCGCTTGTCGTAGTTTGCAACTACGACTTCACAATCAACAAAGTGTTTATAACCGCACGGGCGGCCCCGACGGTGCGTACCCAAGCCGCTTTTTTCTACTTCCTACTAAGCGGTATTAGATTCCTACGGAGCGACAAAACTTAGCACAACTGGGCGATATTAGACCTCTACAAGGTGACAAAAAAGGATGAGCTTGACCTTCTTTTAAGGTTATATTGCTTTGACTATCAGCACTTTGTGTCAAATCTAATTTCCAAAGTAAGACTAAAATAGCAATAATTGTCCGCAAAAAGCCAAAAAAAACTGCTGCCTCACGACGGGCGAACCGTCGGAGGCAGCAGCAAGTTTGTTTCGTGGCTGTTTGAGAAATAACCTCTTATTCGGTCACTTCGCCCTTGATATTGAGCGTAGTGAAGCCCGTTTCGGCGTTGGATTCAATCGTTACGGTTTTGTTGAAAGCACCTTTGGCTGCGGCGTTGAAAGTAGCCTTGATAATCCCCTTTGCCCCTGGCATAATGGGTTCTTTGGGATAGTCCACGCCTGTACAACCGCAAGAACCGTATGCCTTGCTGATAACGAGCGGTGCTTCGCCAGTGTTGGTAAACGCAAACTCCGCCGTGACAGGTTTCCCTTGTTTGATTTGACCGAAGTTGTGTTCGGTTTCTACCCACCGAAACGCCGCCGCTACGGCACTCGCCATAACCACCCCTGCTACCAATAGCATGAGGAATGAACTGATGATAGTTACTTTTTTCATGATGTTTGTTTGGTTTTAAAAAATGAAACAATGATTTAATTGCCAATTGACATCACAAAAGTAGCGGGCGGTGCTGGAAGGGGCTGTTAATGAAACCTCAACGTTTGTTAATGAGTTGTTAAGGAGGGTTATCAATCATTGATGGCGTAGATGTACCCCACGCCCACGGGGCCGTTTTCCAACTCGTATTGGCACAAAACTCGCCGATAACCGTCGCCTTCAAAATCGTCAATGTGCGCCCAGTGGTCGGGGAGTTGTTCTGAAATCAAGACGTGAACGGGAATTTCTTGGGCTTCGTGAGGCGGGGCAAATCGAAACCCCAAATATCCAAAATCAGGCCCCCAACCCATGTTTTCTAACCTACCACGTACTTTTCCTTTGAGCCACTGCCCGTTGGTATGGGCCACGATGTGGTGGTTTGATTCGTTGGGGGCCAGCGAGCCATAAACGATGATGGTGTGTTCTATCATTCAAACAGATTGCCCAAGCCGCCGAGTACGGAGCCGCTTTCTTTGGTACTTTGAGGACCGTGCATAGAGAGTCTGTCCACCAATTTTGAGATGGGCATGGACTGAATCCAGACGCGGCCTGTGCCTTGCAAAGTCGCCAAAAACAGCCCTTCACCGCCAAAAATCATGGATTTGAGGTTGCCAGCCCGCTGCACGCTAAAATTGACCGAAGGCTCAAACGCCACCACACAGCCCGTATCCACGCGCAGGGTTTCGTTGTTGAGTTGGCGTTCTATCACCACACCCCCGGCGTGAACAAACGCGAGTCCGTCGCCCGTGAGTTTTTGGAGGATAAAACCCTCGCCACCAAACAACCCACTTCCGAGGCGTTGGTTGAAGTGAATGTTGAGTTTGGTACCCATCGCCGCGCACAAAAACCCGTCTTTTTGGACGATGAGCGTATTGCCCTGTAAATGAGCCAAATTGATGGGCATGACCGTACCAGGATAGGGTGCGGCAAATGCCACTTTGCGTTTGCCGTAGCCACGGTTGGTAAAGTGCGTCATAAAGAGCGACTCGCCCGTGAGTAGGCGCGAACCCGCCTGAAAGATTTTACCCAAAACACTCTGATTGGCGTTTGTGCCGTCGCCCATGCGGGTTTCAAACTGAATTCCATCTTCCATGAAGAGCATCGAGCCTGCTTCGGCAATGACGGTTTCGTTGGGGTCCAATTCGATTTCGACGATTTGGATGTCTTCGCCGATGATACGGTAGTCAATTTCGTGTGATTGCATTGGTTATTTTGGTTGTTTGTTATCCATTTATCTGTAAACTGTAATACTGCCAACTGCTTACTCCCCCTCTTCCTCGCCTTGCAGGTCTTTGCGGTCGCGGAGTTTTTTGTCATCTACGTTTTTGTTGAGAAAAGCGTTGATTTTTTCGATGTCAATGCTCGAAACAATCTCGCCAAAAGAGTTGATACGAATGTCAAAACCTTGCAAATCTTTGTGAACGCGCGGTTTTTCGGACGCATCGGGAGTCGTATTTTTTTTCTTTGCCATGGTCAAAAATTTTGGACGAAAATAGACAACCACACCGCGACTTGCAAGCATGAATGACTAAACGGTGACTTTTTTTGCGTTTGTGGTCAAAAAGCAGGTTGAGTGGAACACAAAACCCTCCGAAAACCCATTCACAAATGCGTTACGTCTCCGTTGTTATCTGGCTGCTTTGTTTCGTTTGGACCCTGACGGGCCAATTCCCCTCTTTTGTTGAGCGCGACTCCCTCACCTTGTTGCTTATGCCACTTTTGTGGGTGATAGCCTACCAATGGATAGTGGCTTTTCGGCCTGACAAAGAGGTGTTTACTCCAAAAAACGTACTGCTTTTTATCTGGCTCAACAAGCTCGTCATTGTACCGTTTGAACTTTTGATTTGGGGCAACCAAACCCCGCAATTGGACACGCATCATCAGCCCATTTTGCGCGAAGTGAGCGTCATTCTACTCTCTTTTGGCGCGTTTTGGGCGGGTTGGCGTCAGTATGATAGGCAGATTCCGATACCTTCCAACCCCGTGCAGCGGCTGGTAGCGTGGGCTGGCACGTACCTGGGTGTGGGCTTGGGTTCGTTGGTGCTGCTGTACGGGTCATTGAGTGCTTACTGGAACGGGGCGATTTTTACGTACATCACCCGCGCCACCCTCGACAGCGTAGGCGGAACGGTGTGGGGACTTCTCGCCAACATCGGACAGCGATTTTGGGCTTTTGGGGTGATGTTGGCGTGGATAAGGTGGCATCAAAAATACCCGCCTCGCCACTGGACTTGGCATGTGCCGTGGGGGCTGCTGTGTGCGGTGGGGGTATTGAGTAGCAACCGCGCCAATATGGTTTATCCAATGCTCACTTTTGGGGCGATTGTGTGCGCCCGTTGGCAGTTTCGGCACAAATGGGGGCTTGCGGTGGGATTGGTGGGCATCGTACTGCTGTCATTTTTCTTTGGTTACTTACGCACACAGCCTGCGCTTGACACGCAGCACGTAGCCGCGCTGTTTGACGATTACTGGAACAGCCCCAACCATTACATTTTATACGCACACCAGCTTTATTTTGGCTCACCCTATCAAATCACGCCCCTTCTTCACATTCCTTTGCCGTCGTTCACGCTTGGGGCGTCGGTATTGGATCCTATCCCATTGATTGGCAAGGCTTTTCGAGAACACAGCGGGCCTTTTGTCTATAACATGGCCATTCAGTCGGGCTACGTGGCCCAAGACAAAGTGATACCAGTAGCGGGGGAGTTGTATTTCAACGGCGGCTGGGTGCTGGTCGTATTGGGGCATTGGGCGTTTGGATGGGCTTATCGGTTTTTGGACGATGCCTTCAAAACCTTCATCACGACCGATTTGGTGCTGGCGATGGCTTTTTTTTACGTGGCGTTGCTGTTCAATGCCACGCTGCTGCTGAGTTTGACGGTACTCGTCCAACTGTTTT
>JALOLW010000380.1 GCA_025455795.1 Spirosomataceae bacterium | reverse complement strand
TCTGAGAAAGGTGTCGAAAATGCTATTAAGCTGAGAATGAATCACTTTTACAACCAAAAATTCAAAGGTCTATACTTTGAAACATGACCAAATTTTTATTGTTGCGATTGCGGAGTTCGAGCAAAATAGGCATCACAATCGTCTCCGACTTCGCTTTCTCACTTTTAACGGGTAGTTCTTTGGCGATTTGCAATAAATCCAGCAACCACGGACTCGGCTCAACGGGGATAATACGCTCAAAGAGGCTGACAATTTGGTTTTTTAGACCAAACTCATCTTCCAACTGTCCTAATGTATATTCACTGTATGCCATCCTGTGCTTTTTGTTATTTCTGACAAAAATACGAAAATTACGGTGTCAAATCGTCCAATGTTCATCTAAGTTTTAGACCTTTGACAAAGTTCTCAATTTTTAGGTAATCTTGAAACCGTACCTCAATTTTCATACGCATCAAGCCCATTCATCCACTACCGAGTCAAGCATTTACAACTTGCTGATTCAGGAGATTGGTGACATAAATGTACCTGATAGTCAGTGGATTTCGGTGGGAGTACACCCGTGGTACGCGCATTCTACGCAGTGGCGCACCCAACTCGCGCAGGTAGCTACGCTTGCTTCGCATCCGCAGGTGGTGGCGCTTGGAGAATGTGGTTTGGATAAACTCATGGGACCTCCGTTGGAAGTGCAGTTGCCCGTATTTGAGGCTCAAGTACAGTTGGCCGAAAGCCTTCAAAAACCAATCATCATTCACTGTGTCAAGGCTTTCGGGGAGTTGTTGGCATGGAAAAAACGAAGCTCCGTCTCTGTACCGATGGTGCTGCATGGCTTCAACAACAAACCCGAAGTAGCGGCGCAACTCCTCCAACACGGGTTTTATGTATCACTCGGAGCGGCCTTGCTCAAAAATGATTCCAACGCTCAAAAGACGTTGAAAATCATACCTTTGGAAAGATTGTTTTTGGAAAATGATGCCCAACAAATACCGATTGAGGAAATTTATGAAAAGGCTGCTGCGTTGTTGAATATTGAATTAGGGGTACTCAACAATCAAATTTGGCGTAACTTTGCGGATATTAGCTGACCGATTCTATGTTTTATATCCCCACTTCATTGCCTTTTGCCACGCTCGCCGCCGATTTTGAAGGCGAGTTGTATTTCGACGACTCCACGCTTCACCAAGCACACAGGCATTTGTACGCCACCGACGCTTCTATTTATCAAGAAATCCCCGTGGCAGTGGCGTTGCCCAAGACCGTCGAAGACATCCGAAAGCTGATTTTGTTTGCTTCGGCGCACGACACAACGCTCATTCCACGCGCGGCGGGTACGTCTTTGGCAGGGCAAGTAGTAGGGAGTGGCATCGTGGTGGATATTTCTAAATATTTTGACAAAATACTGGAAATCAACGTCGAGGAACGTTGGGCGCGCGTGCAACCTGGGGTGATTCGGGACGATTTGAACAAATTTTTACACCCACACGGGCTGATGTTTGGCCCCGAAACCTCCACCGCAAGCCGCGCCATGATTGGTGGGATGATAGGCAACAACTCCTGCGGCCTACATTCTATCCGTTGGGGTAGCACCCGCGACCACCTGTTGGAAGTAAAGGCGTTGTTGAGCGATGGGAGCGAAGGCGTATTTGGCCCCACCCCAATCCTCCCGTGCGACGCTCCGACCCACTTAGGGGAAGGGGCAAGTTTCCCCCTCTCATTGAGGAGAGGGGAAAGGGGTGAGGTGACTGTGGGGATTCAATCCGACATTGAAACCCGCATCACTGCGCTCCTCTCTGACCCTGACAACCAAGCCCAAATCCGTCAAAATTTCCCCAAATCCAGCATCACCCGCCGCAACACAGGCTACGCCCTCGACGCCTTGCTGGAAAAAGCCTCCCTCTGTTCTGGCAATGAAAGGGGCAGTGGCGAGGTAAATCCTTCTCCCCTCTCATTGAGGAGAGGGGCGGGGGGTGAGGTTAACCTCCTCCCTCTCATCGCGGGTTCTGAAGGTACGCTCTGCTTTGTGACCGAAGCCAAGTTGAATTTGCTGCCGCTGCCCCCCAAAGAGCTGGGGCTGTTGTGTGTGCATTGCAGTACATTGTTGGAGTCGCTCCAAGCCAATACCATTGCCATGAGTCAGCACGCGCCGCTGGCTTCGGAGTTGATGGATAAGTACGTGATGGATTTTACCACCGACCACCTCGAATACCGCCACAATCGGTTTTTTATAGAAGGCGACCCCGCCGCGATGCTCATGGTGGAGTTTGGGGCAGATACCCGCGAAGAAGTAAAACAAAGTGCCGATGCGCTCATCAACGACCTCAAAAACAGAGGGTTGGGCTATGCGTACCCATTGCTGTTTGGCGATGATTCCAAAAAAGCGTGGGACATTCGTAAGGCAGGTTTGGGGCTTTCGTACAATCTCCCTGGCGACGCCCAACCCGTCAATCTCATCGAAGATGGCGCGGTGGATTACGAAGACCTGCCCGAATACGTGGCCGATTTGGAAGCATTGCTCGACCACCACGGCGTGCAACGTACTTATACGGCTCACGCGGGCGCGGGCGAGCTGCACGTGCTGCCCATTCTTAACCTCAAAACCACCGAAGGCCGACAGAAATTCAGGGCGATATTGGCCGATACGGCGGCTTTGCTCAAAAAATACAATGGCTCACTCTCTGGCGAACACGGCGACGGGCGACTTCGCGGGGAGTTTATTCCTTTTATGATGGGCCAAGAGGTCTATGCGTTGTTTCGGCAAGTCAAGCAGATTTTTGACCCCAAAGGCGTGTTCAACCGTGGAAAAATCACTGATACACCACCGATGGACTCGTTTTTGCGCTACGAAGCCGACCAAAAAGCCCCGCAAATCAACACTGTTTTTGATTTTTCACACCAAGAAGGCATCCTCCGGTTGGCCGAAAAATGCAGCGGTTCGGGCGATTGTCGCAAGACTCACCTCACGGGTGGTACCATGTGTCCAAGCTACATGGCTACGCGCAGCGAGCGCGACACTACTCGCGCGCGAGCCAATATGCTGAGGCAGTATTATAGTCCCAGCCCCCGAAGCCCCCAAACCCCCGAAGGGGGCTTCAATCCCGTTACCCCCCCTTTCGGGGGGGGGGGGGCTTTGGAGGCTGAAACCAAGGAAATCCTCGCCCTTTGTCTCTCTTGCAAAGCCTGCAAAACGGAGTGTCCGTCGAGTGTGGATATGACAAAGATGAAGGCGGAGTTTACCCAAAGTTATTATGACCAGCACGGCGTGCCGTTTCGGGCGCAATTGGTAGGCAACTTTACGAAACAAATGCGTTTGGCAAGCCTTGTGCCGTGGGCTTACAACGCCATTTTTGGTACGCCCGCCCTGCGTCGTATCGCCAACAGGCTCGTGGGCTTCCACCCCGACCGCACCATGCCGCTGTTGCACAAGACGACGTTATGCCCCCCCCATTCCCATAGAAGGGGGCTTAACGGTATTGAAGCCCCCTCTGGGGGAACGGGGGCTTTGGCTGGCCGTGTCTTTCTCTTCTGCGACGAGTTTACCAACTACAACGATGTTCCTATTGGTCAAAAAGCCATTGATTTGTTGGAACGAATTGGCTATGAGGTTATTATCCCAAAACACGTGGAAAGCGGACGCACGTATTTGTCCAAAGGCATGGTACGTGAGGCGCGAAAAATAGCGATTCAAAACGTCGAACTCCTCAAAGACATCATCAGCAGCGATACACCTTTGGTGGGCATTGAGCCATCGGCTATTTTAACTTTCCGCGACGAGTATTTGGATTTAGTTCCTCCGCACCTCAAAGAAGCCGCCCAACAATTGGCCCAAAACGCGCTGATGTTTGATGAGTTTATAGCCCGTGAGATTGACAAAAAGAAAATCAACAGTAAACAGTTCACAGCAAACAGTAAACTAATCAAACTACACGGGCATTGTCATCAAAAGGCGTTGGCCTCCCTAACTCCGACGAAGAAAATGCTTTCTTTGCCCCAAAACTATACCGTACAGTTGATTCCGAGCGGTTGCTGTGGCATGGCAGGGAGTTTTGGCTACGAAAAAGAGCATTACGATGTTTCGATGAAAATCGGCGAATTGGTGCTGTTTCCGACCGTTCGGCAGCAGCCCGAAGACGTGCTGATTGCCGCACCGGGGACGAGTTGTCGCCACCAAATCCACGATGGTACAGGCCGAAAAGCACTACACCCGATTGAGATTTTATGGGAAGCGTTGAAAAATTGATACAGTAATTCCTTATCATTATGCTCCTCTATCAATTCCTCAAAATCATTGTCAGTATTGCGCTGAGGGTGTTTTATCGGCGGTTT
>JALOLW010000379.1 GCA_025455795.1 Spirosomataceae bacterium | reverse complement strand
TACCCAAATTGAACCAAAACAAACCTCTTCACCTTCACCTCACTTTTTATGAAAACCACTCATTTTTTTAAATGCCTTTTTGGGACGTTTGTACTTTTATTGGGGAGTATGAATATGCTGGCCTATTCTCCCCAAAAAACGACCAACTCCCAGTACTACACGCTGGTAGTGGAAGGCTACGACTGGGGCCCCGCGGTCAGCAAAGTCATCCTCGAACTAACCGCCACGACCAAAGCCGTTGATTTCAAAGATTATAGCGTGGTAGCTGAGCGGAGTTCAGATTGTGTCGAAATTCCTGCCAGTCAAAAAAGCGGAAGCCGTAGCGTAGTATTTGCCTATGTTTCTGACAATCAAGGCAAAAGGGTTGCCGAAGGTACGTATGTTACGTTGGTGTTGGGCATAGCACCCAACCTGCCCATCGGCTCGCCGTTTCAGTATTCGACCAGTGGTAAGTGTCGAGGCAATCAGTGGGTAAACTACCAACTCACCATCACTGACACCAAAACCAATAACGTTTGGAACAAAGAAAAAGCCCGCATCAGGCCGCTTGTTGATGCGTTTGATTTGTCAGGCAAATACGAATACGAAGCGGGCAAAACCATGTCATTTGCAGCTTTTACACCCGAGAAAAAAGGGACTAAATCGCCGTTGATTATTTGGCTACACGGCGGTGGTGAAGGCGGTACTGACCCGACGATTACGCTTCTCGGCAACAAAGCCGCCAACTATGCCTCTGCCGAGATGCAAGCCTATTTCGGGGGGGCTTACGTGCTTTCGCCTCAATGCCCTGGCGCGTGGATGCACAACAAAGACGGCGTAACTACCCACGGTAAAGAAGAGGATGTTTATCATACGGGGCTGTTGGCCCTTATCAAAGATTTTGTAAGCAAGCACCCTGACATTGACCCCAAACGTATTTACGTCGGGGGCTGTTCCAACGGGGGATACATGGCGTTGAAGTTAATTTTGGACGCGCCCGATTACTTTGCGGCGGGCTACATCAGCGCGTTGGCTTATCAATCTCAGTACCTCACCGACGCCCAAATCGGTAGTATCAAGCACGTCCCGATTTGGTTTGTCCACGCCAAAGATGACGGTGTTACCAAACCCGAAAATACCGTCGTACCCGTCTATGAGCGTTTGAAAAAAGCAGGTGCCAAAAAACTGCATTTTAGCTATTACGACCACGTGACCGACCTTTCGGGTTTTTATGGCGGCGAAAACTATTATTACAATGGGCATTGGTCATGGATTTATTCGCACATCAACCACGCCAAAACAGACTACGACGGCCAACCCGTCAAACTGAATGGCCGCCCCGTGACGATCATGGAATGGATGGCCGCACAAATCAAGAAATGATAACCAATCACGCCAAATGCCTCGTTTACAACGCCTTTTGATACTTGTTTGCTCGCTGCTGAGTTGCCACTTGGCAGCCCAGCAAAACTACCTACTCCTGCCCGACCGCGTGTTTGACGGCACAGACCTGCACGAAGGGTGGGTCGTATTGGTACAAGGCAACAAAATCGCGGCGGTGGGAAGCCCTACCCAAATGCCGTTAGGTGTGAAGTACGAAGCCATCGAACTCAAAGGCTGTACGCTACTGCCGGGATTGATTGAAGGTCACTCGCATTTGTTTTTGCATCCTTACAACGAAACCACTTGGGATGACCAAGTGCTGCGCGAACCGCGTTCTTATCGCACTGCTCGCGCTACTGTCCATGCCCTCAAAACCCTCAAAGCGGGATTTACGACGGTGCGCGATTTGGGTACAGAAGGGGCGGAGTTTGACGACGTGGGCTTCAAAAAAGCCATTGACGACGGCATCATC
Organism: Spirosomataceae bacterium; assembly: GCA_025455795.1. Lineage (GTDB taxonomy): Bacteria > Bacteroidota > Bacteroidia > Cytophagales > Spirosomataceae > Runella. The sequence goes on along the minus strand of JALOLW010000379.1, from coordinate 2,508 downwards.
GCGGGGCCGCGCATGATTATTGCCACCAAAGCCCTTATCGCTACGGGTAGCTACGCTCCCAAAGGCTTCAGCCCCGACATCGAAGTACCGCAAGGGGCCGAGGAAGCCGACGGCCACGACGCCCTCGTCAAAGCTGTGCGTCGTCAGATTGGCAAAGGGGCCGATGTCATCAAAGTCTATGCCGATTACCGCTGGGGCCTCATGGCCGAGGCCAAACCTACTTTTTCGGAAGCCGAACTCCGCCTCATGGTCGAAACCGCCCGCAGTAGTGGACGCGGTACAATCGCCCACGCCGCCACCGCCGAAGGAATGCGCCGCGCCGTGATGGCAGGCTGTGAAACTATCGAACACGGCGACGCGGGTACACCCGAAATTTTTGCGTTGATGCACCAAAAAGGTACTGCTCTCTGCCCCACTTTGGCCGCAGGCGATGCCGTGAGTCAATACCGTGGTTGGAAAAAAGGCCAAGAACCCGAACCTGAGCGGATACGCAACAAGCGCATCACGTTCAAGCAAGCCCTCGATGCGGGCGTAACGATTTGCTTTGGTGGTGATGTGGGCGTGTTTTCGCACGGCGACAACGCCCGTGAAATGGAAATGATGGTGGACTACGGGATGAAACCTTTAGATGTATTGCGCTCGGCCACGTCGGTCAATGCGCGGGTGTTTCATTTGGCGCAGTTAGGCCAAATCAAAGCAGGTTTTTTGGCCGATTTGGTCGCCGTAGAAGGCCGCCCCGACCAACAAATCAGCCACATCCGCAAGGTGCGATTGGTGATGAAAAATGGAGAAATGTACTAAACCTGAGACAACATAAACAGGTTCAACGCAATGATAATGAGGGCGATGCCCCAACTCAACACGGTGAGCCAGCGGGCATTGACAAAACGACCCATCCAGTCTTTTTTGCTCGTAAACAATATGAGGGGCACGACCGCAAAGCTCAACTGTACCGACAGCACCACTTGGCTCAAAACCAACAACTCACTGCTGCCATGTTCGCCATAATTGATAGACACAAACAACGCCGGTACAATCGCAATCAACCGTGTGATGAGTTGTCGCAGCCACGGCTTCATCTGCAAATTCAAAAACCCTTCCATTACGATTTGCCCCGCCAACGTCCCCGTAATCGTAGCGTTTTGCCCTGCGGCCAGTAGTGCCACGGCAAACAGTACACTCGCCCAGCGGTCGCCGAGGAGTGGGCCGAGGAGTTGGTGAGCGTCGGTGATGTCGGCTACTTGCCGATTGCCAGAATAGTGAAACGTGGCCGCTGCCAAAATCAGAATGGAAGCATTGATAAAAAACGCAATTGCCAGCGAAGCCGTAGAATCTATGGTAGCAAACCATATAGCCTCGCGCTTGCCCGCGTCGTTGCGCTCGTAGTTGCGGGTCTGCACGATGCTCGAATGTAGGTACAGATTATGTGGCATGACCGTTGCCCCCAAAATCCCAACCGCTACGTACAGCATTGAGCCGTCGAGAACGATTTGGGTTTGTGGAATAAGTCCTTGGGCTACCGCGCCCCACGCAGGCTGTGATACGATGACCTCGTACAGAAAACACATCAAAATCACGGCTATCAACCCACCCACAATGCTTTCAATGATGCGAAAGCCTTTGCTTTGAAAATACAAAATCAGCAAGACATCCACCGTCGTAATCACCACCCCCACCGCCAACGGAATCCCAAAGAGCAGATTGAGGGCAATCGCCGACCCCAGCACCTCGGCCAAGTCACAAGCCGCGATGGCGATTTCGGCCAAAATCCACAACCCAAACGCCACAGGCCGCGAAAAATACGCCCGACAAGCTTGCGCCAAATCCATGCCCGTAGCGATGCCGAGTTTGAGCGATAAGTGTTGCAAAATCATGGCAAACAGGTTGGAAATCAGAATCACCGACAGCAGCGTGTAGCCAAAACGCGCCCCACCCGCAATGTCAGTGGCCCAGTTGCCAGGGTCCATGTAGCCCACGGCTACCATTAGTCCTGGCCCAGTGAAAGCCGCCATTTTTCGCCAAAAACTGCGGGTTTTGGGTACTGTGATGGAGGCATGTACCTCCGAAAGTGACTGTGCGTTGGGATTCATTTCGCGGTTTTGATACATCGTTATCATGTTATTTCAATGTTTTCATGGCTTGTTAATAAGATTGACGATGCAAATATAAGGGTTTTCAAATTAAAAATTTAGATTTGTCTAAAAATATTTTTTTATTTATCTTTTTGATTGATTTTTTGGAAGTGATTCGTCATTGTTTTCATCTGTTATAGCGTGCGACATAACTTGTTGGAATTGAATTGGCTAACTTTCCTAAAAGTTGTCCAATTTGCGTGCTAAACCAAACTTGCCAAACGTTGTGGAGACCTTGACAACGCCGTAGAAAATGGTAACTTTGGGGGAAAATAATCACGAAAATGAACCCCAAAAACCCCAACACCTCACAAAGCATAGACCGTCGAGAGTTTCTCAAAGGCGGTACGCTTGCCGCAGCAAGTTTTATGATAGT
>JALOLW010000378.1 GCA_025455795.1 Spirosomataceae bacterium | reverse complement strand
GTGAGGGTGCATTTCGATAGTTTTTTTGTCTTGTTAACTCAAAGTTCTATCGTAATCCCCTCATTTTCAAATATTCCCCTTATTTGTCCAGCAATATTGCTCATTTATTACAAAAAGGTGATGGGGGCTGGCTATAATGCCCGCGATTTTTACGCCAATGCGTGGCGGTGGGGCATGACTTCGTATGCCAACGGTGGCGGTATGGCCCCGCGCCCAGGTGATATTCTGTGCTTTGGCGCGGCGTCCGCCAACGGTAATTTTGGCCACGTGGAGCCTATTATTGAGGTGGGTGCAGACTACGTGTTGGTGGCTCGCCAAAACGTATGGGGCGATACGCACATCGGCAAACGCTACGCCCGTTCGGGCAACCGTATCAGCGCGGCCAACGTACAAGGCTGGATTCGGTAAATAAGTCCACGTACAACAACACTGCCCCTGCTGCTCATCAAGCAACGGGGGCAGTATTGGTTTTAAACACTCAAGTTTTGTTAGGCTCTCGACAATTTATGCAGCAAAACTCAAGCAAGCATGGAAAAACCTTCTACATTCTCATTTCCTCCAATGCCTTTTTTCGTGCTGTCGAAGCTAATTTATGCTCCCCCGTGTGACTCCAACCAGGTGGGTAGAAAATGTACTTGAGCTTGTTGAGCAAGCCTGGGGCGTGCCAGACATCGCGGGCCAAAGCCACGATTTCGCCCATATATACATCCCACAAACGCTCCGAATTGTAGGCGCGAGTTACGCCGTATTCGGGTTTGATGTGGGGTTGTTCTTCTTGATAAGTGCCAAAAACTCGGTCCCAGATATTCAGGAAATTGCAAAAATTGGTGTCCATATAAAGCGGATTGCGAGCGTGGTGTACCCGATGATGCGATGGCGTCAAAATCAACTTGCCCAATTTACCCAAACGAGCGTCGGGTAGGGTATGTTCGCTCAAATGAATCACCTCGCCCCAAAATGAGTCCAAAGCCATGATGACCAGCAGTAGTTCTGGACTGAGACCCAGCAAAATACAGGTAGTCGTTCGGATAAAAGTAGCGTAAGGCCCTTCCAAAAAAAAGTGGGCAAAATTGACCGATAAATTCATCTCTTCGGGGGCGTGGTGCTGCCCATGAAGGCACCAAAAAAGACGTACCTTATGCCCCCAATAGTGATACAAAAAATGCCCAAACTCCCACACTAAGTAGCCGTATATGACACCATACCAACTGATGGGCAACTGCATGAATGCGAAAGGTTTGAAGGTATTGACACAAAAAATAAACATCCCGATTTGGATGAATTTTCCGATGATACGGTTGAGAATCTTTACCAAAATCGGTACTCCAAAGCCTCTGAAGCCCTTTTTCAAGACCAAGGCGTTGATGAGCAGCTCATAAATCAAGATGAGTATAATCACAAACCCCAAGAGTGTCATCACACCTTCAAAATTGAAGAATGCTTCTACGCCTCCTTTTTGGTAAAGGTCTATTATCTTTTGGATTCTGAAAAAATCTGTGATTTCGGCCCAAAGTGTTTGCATTGGTGGTAGGTTTTTAAAGTATCAGGCGTAGCATATCTTAGACGGGCAAATTACTTCCAAACTTTTGAAAATCAGCTTTTAACGCCTGAAAAGTTTCGTCGGTAAGGGCAAAGTCACCGTACCAAACGTACTCAAATTGCCGCGTCAGTTGCTCAAAGTCGCGGCGCAAGGCGGGCGATTGTAACTCGTGTACGTAGGTGCGATTGGTTTTGGTGGGCTGCCAGTTGATGAGGCGCTGGTCGGTGAGTTGTTTGAGGGTTTTGAGATAAAACAGCCGTACCGCCAATCGGAAATTGCGTTGTTGGATAGCGGTGTCTATCAGTTCGTTGAAGTCGAGTTCGTGGATATTTTCAGACAGCACATCGTAGCCCAACGGGGCTTCTTGGGCGCGTTTGCCCAGCATCATCCCCAAAAAATCAGACTTGTAAAGCAGCCACAATGCGAGCGCGGCAATGGCCGCCAAAATCACGTACTGCCAAAAGTTTTCGTACGATTTGCTTTCGAGAAACGACAAAATCTTACGCTGAATCCAGTACCAAAACTTCGCAAACGGATTGTCGGGCGGTGGGGCGTCGCGGTTGTAGTCGTAGTCGCGGTCGTTGCGGTAGTCGTCTAAGCGGTCTTTGGAAGGATAACGAGGCGTGATGGTGGATTGGTCAAAAGCCGCTTCTACCCCCACGGTGTCGGTGTCTATTTCTTCCTCGTCTTCGTTGTATGCTTCTTCGGCTTCTTCCAAATAGGCCGAGTCTTCGGCGGTCACGGTAGAGTCGGCCTGTTGGGCTTGGGCAAAAAGCCCCCAAAACGAAAACAAAACAAGAAACAGCAGGCGTTTTTGCATATCAGATTCATAAAAAAACCGACACCTAAGCGTCGGTTTTACAAAACTATGCAGATATTCCAAATTTTGAAATTTAGAAGTGCTATTTGATGACATTATTTCTTTGCAGTAGCCAGTGACGAAATCCATTTAGCGATTTTGAGTGCTTCGTCTTTGGGGACGTTGGGCAGGGCTGCCATGGGTACGTACCCAGGCCAGTTGCTGGGTTTGGGGTTATAAATCAACTCTACAATTTGTTCAGGCTTGTATTTTTTCTTTTTGGAGATTTCCAAATAAGAAGGGCCGATGAGCTTGGTATCGGCACGGTGACACGCCAAGCAGGTGTTTTTGGTCAATAAAGCCTCAATGTCGGCAGGTACTTTGACAGCTTGGGCGTTTGAAATAGTGGTGGCAGCAAAGAACGCACTCGCAGCAAGCACAACTTTGGTGATTTTTTTCATTTTTAAGTGGAAATAGGTGGTACAAAAAACGACAGATTTACAAATGCAAAGCTATAACGATTTTGCAGATTGTTTATGTTAAAAGCGACCAAAGATTATTTTTTTACCGTCATTGCAGCTATATTTACTCCATGACCGACCATCTCAAACAATTTCTCCTCAAAGCGGCTTCTTACTGCGCTTACCAAGAACGCACCGTCAAAGAAGTCCGCCAACGCTTGCGCGAGTGGGAACTGACCGACGACGAAATCGAACCCATCGTAGCGGAACTTATCGCCCAAAATTATCTCAACGAAGAACGCTTCGCGCGGGCATTTGCGGGGGGGAAGTTTCGGGTCAAAAAATGGGGCCGACTCAAAATCCGCCAAGAAATGAAATTGCGGGGTCTCTCCAACGACGTGATTCAGCGCGGCTTGGCAGAAATTGACGGTGACGACTACGAAGCCGTCCTGCACGATTTAATTGAAAAAAAACACCAAACCCTTCGAGGCGAACCCTTGGAAATCAAACAAAAATTGCTCCGTTTTGCCCTTGGTCGAGGTTTTGAAAGCGATATGATTTGGGATGTACTGAACAATATTTCTCAACAGCATTAAGCTACTTCAGAAGCTAATAAGAGCAAGATGGCATTATGTGGTCGTTGATAAATCGTCCACTATTTTCCCTTCATGCTGAATTTTTAAGCCCTGCCTGTCAGATGGCTCTACGATGCCAATATCAAGTTTGGCGTTTTTGAGGAGAAGTTGGGCAGCCAGCGAAATGCCCGCATTGCCACCACCGATGATGAGAATTTGATAGCGCTTTTTCATTGTTGGAATGATTTCAACTACTTGACGGAAATCTTAGTGGGGCGGTATTTGACAAAAATATCGTTTAGTTGGGTAGTTTGTCTTTGAAATAACCATACGTCCAAGTTCCCGCCACGGCACTCAGCAGGGTGACGATAACGACCCAATAGCCGCTGCCAATCTGGGCAAACAGCGGCCCCGGACAAGCCCCCGTGATAGCCCAGCCCAAGCCAAAAGTAAGTCCGCCGTAGATTTGCCCTTTCTGAAATTTTTTGGGGTGAAACTCCACCGTTTCACCCGACAAAGTCTTGATGTTGAACTTTTTGATGAGAAAAACCGAAATCATTCCGACCAACACAGCACTCCCAATGACCCCGTACATGAAGAAACTTTGAAGGCGAAACATCTCCTGAATCCTGAACCACGAGATGATTTCGGCTTTGACAAACACAATGCCAAACAGCGTGCCTACGATGAGGTATTTGAGGTTGCTTGCCCACGTTTCGGGCTTTTGCATCTTGTTGGGAGCTTCACACACAAAGGGTTTTTCTATCGGCTGTTCCAGCGTAGTTTCTGTGAAATTTGATAGCATGATATTGTTGAATTTGAGGGTATTAGACCAGTTTGAAAATAAAAGGAAGCAGTAGATGAGTCATCAAAAACCCACCCGCCATAAAGCAGCAAGTAGCTACCAACGAAGGCCATTGGAGGTTGGAAAGCCCCATGATGGCGTGGCCTGACGTGCAGCCGCCCG
>JALOLW010000377.1 GCA_025455795.1 Spirosomataceae bacterium | reverse complement strand
CTATCTTATCGAAAGTACGGCGTTCTTCTTCGTAGCGAGTGGCCACACGCCCATGTTCAAACGCGAAATCTTGGAGGTGACACTCGCCTGCTTGGTCGCACACGGGGCAATCAAGCGGGTGATTGAGGAGCAAAAACTCCACAATGCCTTTGCGGGTTTCGAGTACGGCCTCATTGGTTGAGTTTTCGACCACCATGCCATCTTGTACGCCTGTGATGCACGAGGGGACCAGTTTGGGCATGGGACGAGGGTCTTTGGCCGACCCTGCCGTCACTTTTACCAAACACGCGCGACACTTGCCTCCTGAGCCTTTGAGTGGCTCGTAGTAGCACATAGCAGGCGGTACCATGTTGCGTTTGGTGGGGTCGGCTTCGGCTATTTTACGGGCGGCTTGCATGATGGTGGTGCCTGGGGCTACCTCTATCTCAATACCGTCTATGGTCAATTTTAATAGCTGCGGTGCAATTGTTTCCATTTATTTATTATGCTTCGTAGTTCAAAATTAAGTCCAATGCTTCTTTTTTGATGGCTTCTTCGTCAATCATTTCGCTTAGTATTTTGGCAGGATATGCGCCTTCAAAGGCTTCGTCGGCGGCATCTGTCAACGCTTTACTAAACGTTTCGTCAATAGCTTCTGCAAGTTCTTCTGGTTTGAGATAAAACCCCTTACTACTGCGTCTTTTGTTGGAATCTTGGATTCCTTCTTTGGCATTCCTGATAGAGCGTTCCCATGACTTGGTCGTGCGCTTCTCGGCTTGTTTTTTAATAAGATGAATCAACAATACTTTCAAATAACTGTTGATTTTTACAATTTTATCATCTTTGGCCATTTCGTCCATTTCGTCAATAAGTGCCAGTGCCGCACTATAATCATGCGCTTCTACCATTTTCCGCAAGGCTTCCAACTCTTCCATGACCTACTAAGGTTGATAATTGAGTATCAATGACAACGTGGTTTGCTTTATCTCTTCTTCGTTCAGTTTTTTTGCAAACTCTCGCTCTGATAACACCCCTTCAAATGCTTCAATTGAGGCATTTTTGAGTGAAATATGGTAGGCTTTATCAATCAATTTATAGATTTCACCTTCGGACAAATAGGTACTTCCAGCGTCGTTTCGAGCATTGGCCGTATGGATTTGATCCAAGGAGTTTTCGATTGATAATTCCCAAGAACGAGTCGTTCGCTTTTCGGCTTGCTGTTTCATCAAGTGAATTAGTAGCACCTTTATGAAACTATACACTTGGTTACGAATCGCTTTTAGACCCATCTCTTCCATATCATCCAGAAGATGTAACGCACCTTCGTAATCATGCTTTTGCACTAATCGCCGTAAGGTTGCTAACTCTTCCATAACTTTTTACTTTTATTTTACACCAATTCCATTTCTCCCATATACACAGCTCCAGGCTGCGTCGCTTCGTGGGGGTGGGTGATGTGCCATTCAAACTCTGGGCGGAAATGCCGAATCGCGGCGGCTACTGGCCAAGCGGCGGCGTCGCCCAACGGACAAATGGTATTTCCTTCGATTTTTTTGGCTACGTCCACCAGCAAATCAATGTCGCGCATGTTGCCTTGACCGTGTTCGATACGCCATAGCACTTTGGCCATCCAGCCCGTCCCTTCGCGGCAAGGGCTGCATTGCCCGCATGATTCATGTTGATAAAAACGGGCAAATGTAAGCGTATTTCTGACGATACAGGTCGTTTCGTCCATGGCTATGAACCCGCCCGAACCGAGCATCGTACCCGTGGCAAAACCACCGTCGGAAAGCGATTCATAGGTCATTAGGCGTTTTTCGCCAGCGGCAGTGGTCAAAATCAAGTTGGCTGGCAAGATAGGCACAGACGACCCACCTGCTACCACGGCTTTGAGCTGATGCCCAGGGCGAATACCACCACACCATTCGTCGGCATAAATAAAATCCTCAACGGTGATGCCAAGTGGGATTTCATACACGCCGGGTTTGTTGATATGCCCCGACGCTGAAATAAGTTTTGTACCAGTACTTCTACCCACGCCGATGGCGGCATAAGCCTCTCCACCGTTGTTCACAATCCACGGGGTGTTGGCAATGGACTCTACGTTGTTGACCACCGTAGGACATTGATAAAGCCCCTTCACCGCAGGGAAAGGTGGTTTGTTGCGTGGATTACCGCGCTTACCTTCGAGCGATTCGAGCAGGGCAGTTTCTTCTCCACAAATGTACGCACCGCCACCAGGCTGTACTACCAATTCCAAATCGTAACCCGAACCCAAGATATTTTTGCCCAAAAAACCCGCTGCTTTGGCTTCAGCAATGGCTTTTTCGAGGATTTGAATCACGTACATCAGCTCACCGCGCACGTAGATGAACGACTTGTTGGCGCCCAACGCAAAACTCGATACAATCATGCCCTCAATAAGCAAGTGAGGAATCTCGCGCATGAGATAATGGTCTTTGAATGTACCAGGCTCCGACTCGTCGGCGTTGCAGACGAGGTAACGTGGCACGCCTTCGGGTTTGGCCAGAAAGCTCCACTTCATGCCCATCGGAAAGCCCGCGCCACCGCGCCCACGCACACCCGATTTCTTCACTTCTTCAACTACTTCTTCGGGAGTCATCTTTTTCAACGCTTTTTCAACGGCAGTGTAGCCGCCCATTTTGCGATAGACCTCGAAGGTATTGATACCTTTTACGTTGATGTGTTCGGTTAATATTTTCATTTATTTCAAAAATTCGTTTAAATCATAGCCAATTGAATCGCAAAAAGAGGGATTTTCGGTGATTTCGCCCACGCCTCGCTTGTATTTGCGCCATTGCTGTTTGATATAATTATAGACAAAACCTTCACTAAGTTGATAATACTCTACCAATTCAGACACTTTGTTAAAATCACCATTAAATCCTTTCGTCGTTGATATTTCTACCATTACCACATCTTTGTCAGTGACAGCATCGTACAAAATTACATCGGGCGTTGGACTGGTTTTACCTTCATCAAGCATCGTTTCAGGAAAAGGTTCATAAGGAATACTGCCCAGAATATAGAGTTTATCCAATCCTACAATTAGTTTTCTAATCACTCGTTGGTGTTCTCTTGGTGCATTTGTACCCATGATTGGCAAATCTAACATGGCAGTATCTATTTTGATAACTCCTCGATGATTTCATCCACTTTGTCGTTGGTGAGGTGCATATAGTACTTTTCACGCACTTGAAAAACAGGCCCCCAACCACAGGCCGCCAAACACTCTACTTCTTTGAGGGTAAACTTACCGTCAGGCGTAGTTTCACCCGTATTGATGCCCAATTTTTGTTTCAAATAACCATAGACATCCTCGCCGCCCATCAAGCAGCAAGGGCCCGTGCGGCAGTACTCAATGACGTGCTTACCGACAGGTTCGAGGTGGTACATGGTATAAAATGAGGCCACCTCATAGACTTCTACGGGCAGAATATGCAACAAATCTGCCACATAATCCATACCTGCTTCGGAAGTCCAGCCTTCTTGTTCTTGTACCAAATGTAGCAATGGCAATAAAGCCGATTTTTGCTTTCCTTCGGGGTATTGGGCAATAATCGCTTGGGCTTTTGCCAAGCGTTCGGGTGTAAATACAAATGTCTGTGTATCAGTCATGTTATTATAACAAATATTCGTCTTCAAAAACTTCGTCCCAAGTCAAAGGAGCAGGTTCAAAAATATCTTTGCGAGAGAGATTCATTTCGGCTTTTGCTTCTTTGATTGCATAATTGAAACATCTCTCCCAGATTCCATTGATAAACTCATCATTGAAAGAAGGTTTTTCTTCTTGCCATCTTTCTATTTCTAATCGTGCATTGGCAATGGTTCTTACCCAGCTCATTGAGCGTTTTTCGGGTTGATAACGCCATTTCAAAATATGAAGCATAAGTCGGATTATTTGACTTTCAAATCCTCGTTTTTGAGCAATTGACATCGTTTCTTCTAACATTACAATTCCTTCACGCGCGTCTTCATATTCTTTCTCATCGAACAATCCTCTGATTTTAGTCAAAGTGTCAATATGCGATGTAGCGATCAGTTCCTCCCAATCAATGCTTGCTGCTGTCATAGTTGCCTCCTTTCAGACTATTTATGCGTCCAATTCTCCTGCGATTACGTTAAGACTACTCATCGTTACGATGGCGTCAGAGATAGTAGTTCCTACGCACATCTCTGGATAAGCCTGGTAATAGATAAAACACGGGCGGCGGAAGTGCAAGCGATAAGGCGAGCGACCACCGTCTGAAATCAAATAAAAGCCCAATTCTCCGTTGCCTCCTTCTACGGCATGATACACCTCACCCACAGGCGCGTCAATTTCGCCCATCACGATTTTGAAGTG
>JALOLW010000033.1 GCA_025455795.1 Spirosomataceae bacterium | reverse complement strand
CCTGGATTTTATCCCGATGAAAAATGACGGCCTCGTTGCCAAAAACAACGGGTCCCGCTACGTGGAGACCCGTCATCAACTCAAATACCGTACCGCAGGGCGTGGACAGCGGGGGAAGACGAAGTGCCCTAAGATGTGATGCCCAAACCCCTATCCCTGGCCCTTTCCCCTTTGTAAGGAAAAAGGGGACAAAATCTGCTGGCGCGGATTTGTAACCCGTGCCTAAAAATCTGGAATTTGCAAGCCCCCCTCAAATGATTACTTCCCGTTCAGGTCCCAATCGTAATCTAAGTGCGAAATCGGGGTTTTCTTGTCAATCTTCACGGCAGAATACTTGTTGACCCAGTCCACCATTGGCATTTTTTTGGTAAAATCGCCTCCGTACCAAGACAAAATTTTGGAAAGTTCGGCTTTGTCTTTCGTGACATTATTTTTGGTTTTATCGTTCAAGAAATCGCGTCCTTGGTCGTCGAGTTGCGTGTCAAGTCGGGCGGCTACAAAGGCTTCATTGCGAAGCGGAGGGCAAGATTTGGCCGCGCATACCAGCGCGAAGTGAATCCGTGGCTCGTCAAACTTTTTGCGAATGATACCGTGTTCGATGTTGTTCAAATCCATTTTTTTACCCCCAATCGTGATGAACTTAATCGTCCAAGCATCGCTCACAAAAGGGATTTTGACTTTTGAACCGAGGTCTTTGATGCTACTGATACCGGGATAATTGTCCAAAATCAACTGCACCGTAAACGCATTGTACGCATTGATCCAGTACGCGAGTTGCTCTTCTTGCGTCCACTTGTTGTTGGGCGCGTTGGCACTGAGCATGTCCAAGTATTTTTTGAGTTCGTCATAATCTTTTTTGAAGTTGGTATAATTGACAAACCCTTTGTCGTTTACGTGTTTTTTCAGAAGTTTGTCCCACGCAGTATGTTCTACGGGCGGGGCGGTAGAAGTAGGAGTCGTGGTGCAGTTGCCGAGCAAGGCCACTGTAAACAAGGCGATAAAAGCGACGTATTTCATAATGATAAAGAATGATTTTTGTTCATATATACACGTACAACGCTAAAATAGATTGCAACATTCACAAAATTTAACCAAATGAATCTAAATCTGACTGGAAAAACCGCCATCGTGTGCGGCAGTACGCAAGGGATAGGCCGCGCTACGGCCATCGAACTCGCCCAAATGGGGGCCAATGTGACGCTCATGGCGCGAAATGAGGCTTCATTGCAACAAACGTTGGCTACTTTGGACACGTCATACGGCCAAACGCACCGCTACCTCGTGGCCGATTTTATGAGTACGGCCAGCGTCAAAGCCGCCATTGAGCAGTACCTCGGCGAGTTTCCAGCAGTACATATTCTTATCAACAATACAGGCGGCCCTGCCGGCGGTCCCATCATTGAAGCCTCCCCCGCGCAGTTTTTGGCGACGTTTGAGATGCACCTTATCAACAATCAAATCCTCGCACAAGCGGTCGTGCCTTCGATGAAAGCAGCGGGATTTGGGCGGATTGTCAATATCATTTCTACCTCTGTGAAGCAGCCGATTGTGGGTTTGGGAGTGTCCAATACGATTCGGTGGTCGGTGGCAAGCTGGGCCAAAACGCTGTCGTTGGAAACGGGCAAATGGGGCATCACAGTCAACAACGTCTTGCCGGGCTACACCAAAACAGGACGACTGGAAACGGTCAATCAGATGCGCGCCCAAGCCACAGGAAAAGCGGTTGAGGAAGTTGAGAATCAACTAATTGCGGAGATTCCGATGGGGCGTTTTGCCGAAGCCGAAGAAGTAGCGGCAGCGGTGGCGTTTTTGTGTAGCCCCGCTGCCGCTGCCATCAGTGGTATCAATATCCCCGTGGACGGTGGCAAAACTGGGAGTTTGTAGTAAGAAAGCACTACAACGCTCTATGCTATTTCCACGGCGCTTATATTCTCAAAAACAACCTTTTTTTCCTCGTCCAACTCCATCATAATGACCGAGTCTTTGGTGATTTTGTTGGAAAGGATTTGTTTAGAAAGCTCGTTCAAGATGCGTTTTTGGAGGACTCTTTTCAATGGCCTTGCCCCAAAAGCAGGGTCATAACCTTCTTCGGCCAACGCGAGCAGGGCGTCGTCGGTAGCGTCCAAGGTCACGCCTTGCTCGGCCAATCGCTCTCTGATGAGGTTGAACTGAATCCTTACGATTTGTTTCAGGTTGTCTTTGCCAAGCGGGTCAAAGAGTACGATTTCGTCAATACGGTTCAAAAACTCTGGCCGTACGCTTTGTTTGAGCAAGGTCAAAACATTTTCCTTGGCTTCTTCTTTGAAATAGAGTTTCCAACCCTTTTCGAGTTTGTTGCCCGCCTCCTTGAACTTCTCCATGATGATGTCAGAGCCGATGTTGGAGGTCATGACAATGAGCGTATTTTTGAAGTTGGCCAAGCGTCCTTTGTTGTCGGTAAGGCGGCCATCGTCCAGCACTTGGAGCATCACGTTCCACACGTCGGGGTGGGCTTTTTCGATTTCGTCGAGCAGTATCACGCTGTACGGTTTGCGACGCACGGCCTCGGTGAGTTGGCCGCCTTCATCGTAGCCCACGTAGCCGGGAGGCGCACCCACCAATCGGCTTACGGTATGGCGTTCTTGGTACTCGCTCATGTCAATCCGCACCATCGCGTTTTCGTCGTTGAAAAGGTAGTTGGCGAGGGTTTTGGCCAATTCGGTTTTGCCCACGCCCGTAGGCCCCAAAAACAAAAAGCTACCGATGGGGCGTTTAGGATCTTGCAAGCCCGCCCGCGAGCGGCGCACCGCGTCGGCTACGGCCTCAATGGCTTCTTCTTGGCCCGCCACCCGCTTTTGAAGTTCGGTTTCGAGATTCAACAGTTTTTCGCGCTCGCTTTGGAGCATTTTACTGACTGGGATTCCCGTCCATTTGGCCACCACCTCCGCGATGTTTTCGGGCGTGACAGCCCCCCAGGCCCCCAAGCCCCCGAAGGGGGTGTAATCCGAAAATGCCAATGAATCAGCACCCCCTTCGGGGGCGGGGGGGGCTTTTTGTTCCAATTCAGGAATACGGCCATATCGCAACTCTGCTACTTTGCCGTAGTCGCCTGCGCGTTCGGCTTGTTCGGCTTCGAGGCGGAGCTTTTCGAGTTCTTCTTTAAGGGCGCGGAGTTCGTTGATTTTTCCTTTTTCCAGTTCCCATTGGGCTTTAAAAGCCGTTCGTTCTTCGTTCAAGTCGGCCAATTCTTTGCTCAAACGCGCTTCTTTGTCTTTGTCATTCTCGCGGCGGATGGCTTCGCGCTCGATTTCGAGCTGCATGATACGACGGTTGAGGTCGTCGAGTTCTTCGGGTACGGAGTCCATTTCGAGGCGCAGTTTGGCGGCGGCCTCGTCCATGAGGTCAATGGCCTTATCGGGCAAGAAGCGGTCAGAAATATAGCGGCTCGACAACTCCACGGCGGCAATCACGGCGTCGTCTTGGATACGCACACCGTGGTGAAGCTCGTATTTGTCTTTGATACCGCGCAAAATACTGATGGCATCGGCCTCGTTGGGTTCATCCACGGTCACTACCTGAAAACGCCGCTCCAGGGCTTTGTCTTTTTCGATGTACTTTTGGTACTCTTTGGTCGTGGTGGCACCGATGGTATGCAATTCGCCCCGCGCGAGGGCAGGCTTGAGTAAGTTGGCGGCATCCATAGCGCCCTCACCTCCTGCCCCCGCCCCGATGAGCGTGTGGATTTCGTCAATAAACAGAATCACTTGGCCGTCAGAGTCGGTCACTTCTTTGATGACCGCTTTGAGGCGTTCTTCAAATTCCCCCTTGTACTTGGCTCCCGCAATGAGTAAACCCATATCAAGTGATACAATTTCGGTGTCTTTCAACTGCTCTGGCACGTCGCCTTGTACGATACGCTGCGCCAAACCCTCCACGATAGCGGTTTTGCCCACACCCGGCTCACCGAGTAGCATGGGGTTGTTTTTGGTACGACGGGCCAAAATTTGCAGCACCCGGCGGATTTCGTCGTCGCGTCCAATGACGGGGTCTATTTTGCCCGCACGAGCGAGTTGGTTTAAGTTTTTGCTGTACCGTTCAAGCGAACGATACTTAGCTTCGGCGTTTTGGTCTTTCACGGCGTTGTCTTTTCCTCTTAGTTCTTTGATGGCTGCCAATAAGCCTTTTTCGTTGAAACCCACTTCTCGCATGAGTTGGGCGGTGGTATCTTTGCCAGTAGTGAGCCCCAAAAACAGTAGCTCTACACTCACAAACTCGTCGCCCATGCTTTTGAGGTAGCTTTGGGCTTTTTGGAATGCTGCATTGAGGTCATTGCTGATGTATTCGGTGGCGGCAGTGCCTGCTACTTTGGGGTATTTGCTGTTGATTGATTTTAGTTTTTCATTGAGCAAGTTGGCATTTACATTGAGTTTTTTCATCAAAAACTGCGACGTGTTGGGGTCATCTTCCAAAATAGCCTGTAAAATATGCCCCGTTTCAACGGCTTGCTGTTGGTTGCCCTGTGCAATCTGCACCGCACGTTGCACTACTTCTTGGGCTTTGATGGTGTATTGATTGAAGTTCATGGCGATTGAAAAATGAGTGAATGTGTGAATGGAAAAATGAGGGAATGAGGGAATGCGTAATTATTCAATATTTCTGCACTTAAGCATTTACGAATGCACTATTCACAACCTTTGTGCCGCGTTGAAAAAACAGAAAAAATGGCAGTTTTTAAAGAGACAAGGCTATCTAAACAAGACAGAATGACGGATTTGAGTGAGAGGAGTAGTCTTTCTAACGTCTTAGTGGCATTTCAAAGCCGTAAATACTAAATTTTGAGCTACTACGTAAAATTGACACTTGAGAGGAGTATTTGACCGCGAAAGTACCTTCTCCTATTTACTGACTTTCCTCATTTGTTTGAATACAGTTTTTCAGGATTTTGGCCCTAAAATCCTTTCCCAATGTACTCCATCGCCCCATCTTTGCTGCAGCACTACGGTGCTTCGCTCAATCATTTTCGCAAAAGTGAATACATTTTTCACGAAGATAGACCCGCGCATTTTTACTTTCAGCTGGAAGAAGGAACAGTTAAAATGTTCAATTCAGGCGAAACTTGTGACTTTATCCAAGGCCTTTTTGCCAATGGTGAAAGTTTTGGCGAACCCGCCCTGCTCGGCGATTTCCCCTACCCTGCCGACGCGCGGGCATTGGCTGATTCTAAAATATGGGTACTCAAAAAAGCCAACTTTATCCAACTCCTCAAAGAAAATCCCGTCATTCATCTCGAACTGACCCAGGTGCTGTGCAAAAGGCTTTGCTACAAAACCAAAATCTTAACGAGTATGACCACCCAACGCCCCGAAGACCTGATTCTGATCATCATTGACCATTTCAAAAACAAATCTTGTGGCCCCAATCAACCCTACGAAGTGCCTTTCACGCGCCAAACACTGGCCGATTTGACGGGACTGCGCGTAGAAACGGTCATTAGAAAAGTAAAACAACTGGCCGACAAGGGCGAACTGCAACTACATCAACAGCGTGTATTAAGAATAAAATAAGCATAAATACTCTATTTTTTGTTTCAACGAATCATATTTGTAAGTGTTTATATCCAAAAACCAATATAAATCACAAACTCTTTATGATTCAAACCATAAACTTCTGACCCATCGTGTTGCTACGTTTGTATTGTCAAAAATAGATGAGATAAGCCATCTTTGACAATTCACCTTCCTCAAAACATAATGCAACACAACAATGAAACGGATTTTTCTCTACGTACTGCTTGCTACTCTCGTGGCAACTGTGTATGGCTGCGGTAAGGGGGCCGAACAACGCGCCGAAGCTCCCAAAACCGATGACTCCGTGCTGGAAAAACAGCCCGAAGTTCACGGTACGGAGGTCACCGAGGTCAAGCTCTCCACGCCGCTCGACCCAGCAATGGTCAAAGCGGGCAACGAAGTCTATGACCTCAAATGCTCGGCCTGCCACAAACTTGATGGACCACGCCTCGTAGGCCCCAGTTGGAAGGGCCTAACCACCAAACGCAAGCCCGAGTGGATTATCAACATGATTACGAATGTGGATATGATGCTCGCCGAAGATGCCGAAGCCCAAAAACTCCTCGAAGAGTGTTTGGTACGGATGCCTAACCAAAATGTAAGTGCCGATGAAGCCCGCAACATTCTGGAATTTATGCGTAAAAACGACGGTGTGAAATAAGTATCGCGCTGTCGTGCCGCACGGGCAGCCCCGAACGAGCCACAATCAGACCTCAAAAAATCTTTTTAATCTAAATTCCAATCAAATGAAAACCAATGTCATTAGTGGCATCGCGTTGGCGGTGCTGGTAGGAGGCTTTTTGGCCTGCAAACCCGAAAATGCGGGCAAAGCAAGTGCCGAATCGTCTATGGCGAGCGATGCCGCCGAGAAGGTGTATGTTGCCCCGGGCAAGCACGACGAGTTTTACAACATCGTTTCGGGTGGTTTCAACGGCCAAGTATCGGTCGTGGGACTGCCTTCGGGGCGGGTGTTTCGCAATATACCCGTGTTTTCACAACACGCCGAAAACGGGTGGGGCTACACCGAAGAAACCAAGCCCATGCTCAATACCTCGCACGGATTTGTGCCGTGGGACGACTCCCACCACATCGCCCTTTCGATGACCAACGGCGAACACGACGGACGTTGGGCGTTTGTCAATGGCAACAACACACCTCGGATTGCGCGGATTAGCCTTTCGACTTTCCGCACCGAAGAAATCATTGAAATCCCCAATTCGGGTGGCAACCACTCCTCGCCGTTTATTACCGCCAACACCGAATACGCCGTAGCAAGTTCGCGGTTTTCGGTACCACCCGATGCCAACGCCGACGTGCCTATCAGCAGTTTTAAACAAAATTTCAAAGGCTACATCAGTTTTATCAACATTGACAAAACCACGGGACGGCTCGGCATTAAGTTCCAAATCAAAACCCCAGGCGTGAGTTTCGACTTGGCACGCTGCGGGCGCGGGCCTTCAGACGGCTGGTTTTTCTTCTCGTGCTACAACACCGAGCAGGCCAACACACTGCTGGAAGTAAACGCCTCCCAAAAAGACAAAGACTTCATCTTGGCGGTCAATTGGAAAAAAGCCGAGGAGTTTTTGGCCCAAGGCAAAGGCAAAAAAGAAGCGGCGAAGTTTGCCCACAACGTGTATAGCGACGAAACCCACTCGGCCACTTCGACCATTATCAACGAGGTGATGACCCTCGACCCCAAAGATTGCCCCGGTATGTTGTATTTTATGCCATGCCCCAAGTCGCCACACGGCTGCGACGTGGACCCCACGGGCAAGTTTATCGTAGGTTCGGGCAAGTTGGCAGCGGTGATTCCTGTATTTTCGTTTGACAAAATGCAGCAAGCCATCTCGGCCAAAACCTTTGACGGTGATTTTGCGGGCATTCCGGTTTTGAAATACGATGCCGTACTGCACGGCGAGGTCAAAAAGCCCGGCTTGGGGCCACTCCATACCGAGTTTGACGGACAGGGCAACGCCATCACATCGTTTTTTGTGTCGTCTGAACTGGTGAAATGGAACATCGAAAAACTCGAAGTCGTGGACCGCGTACCTACTTACTATTCGGTGGGTCACTTGTGTATCCCCGGCGGGCCTACCATGAAGCCCCACGGCAAATACGTGATTGCATACAACAAAATCACCAAAGACCGCTACCTGCCCACGGGCCCCGAATTGACCCAATCGGCGCAGTTGTACGACATCACGGGCGAAAAAATGAAGCTCCTGCTCGACTTCCCGACCATCGGTGAGCCGCACTACGCCGAGGCGATTCCAGCGTCATTGGTCGAGAAAAATTCGCTCAAAATCTTCAAACTCGAAGAAAATAAGCACCCCTACGTTTCCAAAGGTGAAAAAGAAACCAAGGTGGTTCGGAAAGGAAACGAAGTACACGTCTATATGACGGCCATCCGCTCGCACTTTGCACCCGATAACATTGAAGGAGTTAAAATGGGCGATGAGGTATATTTCCACGTGACCAACCTCGAACAAGACTGGGACGTACCGCACGGTTTTGCGGTGCGCGGTGCCCAAAACGCCGAGCTACTCATCATGCCCGGCGAAACTTCAACCCTCAAATGGAAACCAACCAAAGTGGGTGTCACACCCATGTACTGCACCGATTTCTGCTCGGCACTGCACCAAGAAATGCAAGGCTACGTGCGGGTGTCGCCTGCGGGTAGCAACGTACCGCTCACGTGGCACACGGGCAAAACCGCCACGACCGAAGCCGAACAAAAAACCGCTAATGTCGCCAAAATCAAAGGCACCAAACTGGCGATGAAGTAACCTCAAACTAACTCTAACTTCCCGAAAGTTTTGAACTTTCGGGAAGTTTACGGGCAGTTTAAAAGAAAATAACATGAAACCACTCCAAAAACTCAGTCTTGGAATGCTCGTCGCGGTCTCGGTGTCGCTGATAGCTACCTACTTTCTGCCACTGTGGCGCATAGACCTCTGGGCACCGCAGTACCCCGAAGGACTGTCTATGTACATCTGGCTCAACAAACTTTCGGGTGATGTCGAAATCATCAACGGTCTCAACCACTACATCGGCATGGCGCACATCAAGGAGGAGATGTTTCCAGAGTTCCAGATTCTGCCCTACGCGGTGGGTTTTTACATAGTGTTTGGGTTGCTTACGGCCTTGCTCAAAAGCCGTAAAATGCTCGTCAGCTACCTGATTCTCATGGTGTTGGCGGGCGTAGTAGCCTTATACGATTTTTGGCGGTGGGGTTATCAATACGGCCACAACCTCAGCCCCGACGCGGCCATCAAAGTGCCGGGGATGTCATACCAACCGCCCCTCATTGGCTACAAAGAATTGCTCAACTTTGGGGCGTATTCGATACCCGACACGGGCGGCTGGGTGTTTATCTTCGCGGGGATTTTGGTAGCGACGGCGGTAGCTTGTGAGTTTTATTTTTGCAAAGAAAAACCAACCCGCGCCGCGCCGCGCACTTTTGCCCCTGCCGCCGTGGCCGTAGTGATGGGCTTGGGCGCAATGTCTTTTGGCTGCGCCGAGGGACCCGAACCTATTCGCTACGGGCAAGATGCTTGCGTGTTTTGCAAGATGACGATTATGGACAAAAAATTTGCCGCCGAAATCGTTTCTGACAAAGGCAAGGCGTTTAAGTTCGATGACCTAAGTTGTACGGTCAAATACTTGAAAACAAACGCGATTGACGAAAACACGTTGAAATTTTTGGTAGTCAACGACTACACTCGCCCTGGCGAACTGATTGACGCGCGCACGGCGGTATTTGTCAATAGCCGCGAACTCCGCAGCCCCATGCGCGGCGATGTGGCGGCTTTTGCCGACCGCGCCGCTGCCGAGGCCACCAAAGCCCAATTTGCCGATGCCAAACTCCTCACTTGGAAAGAAGTATATGCGCTTTTTTGATTGGAAATATCGTCCCACAATCCTACTGCTCTTTTTGGCCTGTTTGATGGCAACAAATGCACGGGCCAAGGTATGGACAATAACGCCTTCTCAACACCTCGCCCGTGTCATCGCCACGGCCAGTGCCTTTGATACTGTCTTGATTGAGAAGGGCTTGTATCGCGTCAGCAACATCGTCATTGACAAACCACTGACGGTCATCGGACGGGGCTTTCCCGTGTTGGACATCCAGCAAAAAGGTGAGATTTTTACCATCAAAGCCGACGGCGTGAGCATCGAGGGCATTCAATTTGAAAACGTAGGCGTAACAAGTATGATTGATTGGGCAGCCATCAAAATTCTCGAATCGAGCTACGTGCGGGTCGTAGGCAACCGCCTCCGCAACTGCTACTTTGGCATTTATCTGTCGGCTTCTGACCATTGTTTGGTCAAAAACAACGACGTGCGCGGTAATCCGCAAGAAGAACAAAATACGGGCAATGGCATCCACGCTTGGAAGTGCGACAGCGTCTTTATCACCGACAACCACGTGCAAGGCCACCGCGACGGAATTTATTTTGAGTTTGTGACCAACTCCATCATTGAGCGCAACGACAGCCACCAAAACATCCGCTACGGCCTGCATTTTATGTTTTCGCACAACAACGCCTATCGCTACAATCACTTCCACCAAAATGGCGCGGGGGTGGCGGTCATGTACACCAAATTTGTGACCATGCAGCACAATGTCTTTGAGCGAAATTGGGGTGGCGCGGCTTACGGACTACTCTTGAAAGACATTTCGGACAGCCACATTGAGCAAAATATCTTTCGGACCAACACCATCGGGGTCTATATGGAAGGATGCAGTCGGTCGGTCTTTACCAAAAATGATTTTGTAGAAAATGGCTACGCCGTGCGCGTGCAAGCCAACTGCGACGACAATACCCTCAGTTACAGCAATTTCAGAGGCAATACCTTCGACGTAGCCACCAACGGCGACGTGGTACTCAACAAAGTGACGCACAACTACTGGGACAAATACGAAGGCTACGACCTCAACCGCGACGGTATCGGCGACGTGCCTTTTCGGCCCGTGAGTCTTTACGCCACGGTCATTGAGCGGCTACCCCAAGCCATGATGCTGATGCGGAGTTTTACGGTGATGCTGCTCGACCGCATCGAAAAAATCATTCCGAGCTTCACGCCCGAAGCCCTCAAAGACGAAACTCCTCAAATGAAACCCAACCGACTCCGATGATTCGTACCGAACATATTCACAAATCATTTGGCAAGCTGACCGTCTTGCGCGATGTAAACGTGCGCTTGGAGCGAGGCCGCGCCGTGGCCGTGATTGGCCCCAATGGCTCGGGCAAAACCACGCTCATCAAAATCCTTTTGGGATTGGTCATTCCCGATGCAGGAACGGTCTATTTTGACAATCAACCCGTACAAGGCGCGTATCAGTACCGCACCCAAATCGGTTATATGCCGCAGATTGGGCATTACCCTGCCAATCTGAAAATCAGGCAGTTGTTTGAAATGATGAAGGACTTGCGAAAAGGAAATAGCAATACCCTCGACGAAGACCTGCTCGACACGTTTGGACTACGAGCCATGTTTGACAAAGCCCTCGGCACGCTGTCGGGAGGAACCAAACAGAAAGTAAGCGCGGCGCTGGCGTTTTTGTTTGACCCGCCCGTGCTGATTCTCGACGAACCCACGGCGGGGTTGGACCCGTTGGCGAGTGAGTTGTTGAAAGAAAAAATCCAACGCGAACACGCCAAAGGCAAGCTGATTTTGATTACCTCCCACGTCATGGCCGACTTAGACGACCTCGAAAAGACAATGAACAAAATCACCAAATACGTCCTGTACGACATTGTTCGCAACCGCTTCGTGCTGGGCTACACCGCGTTGTTGCTGGCCATTACGCTCAGTTTTTTCGGGTTTGAATCCGACTCCAACAAAGGGCTTTTGAGCCTGCTCAATATCATTTTGATGGTAGTGCCGCTGGTCAGCATCATTTTTTCGACCATTCATTTTTACAATTCCTACGAATTTATCGAACTGCTACTGGCGCAGCCGCTAAGTCGGCAGCGGATTTTTCTGAGCGAGTACGCGGGCGTGGCGGCCTCGTTGAGTTTGGCGTTTTTGGTGGGCTTGGGCGTGCCTACGGTGCTGTTTGACGGAAGCCAACGCGGTGCCGTACTGATTATCAGCGGGTTGCTACTTACCCTTACTTTCGTTTCGTTGGCGTTTTTGGCGGCAGTCGTCACCCGCGACAAAGCCAAAGGCATCGGACTGGCCTTGGTCCTGTGGTTTTATTTTGCGCTGGTTTATGACGGGCTGGTGCTGGGCATTTTGTTTTCGTTCAGCGATTATCCCCTCGAAAAACCCATGCTGCTCCTCACCGCCCTCAACCCTACTGATTTGGCGCGGGTGATGGTGCTGATGAAAATGGACATTTCGGCGTTGATGGGCTTCACGGGGGCGGTTTTCCAAGATTTTTTCAGTACCCAATACGGCCTTTTGGTGGCGTTAGCGGTGCTTTTGGTCTGGGTCGCTTGGCCAGTGGCCGTAGCCACGCGGATTTTTAGCAAAAAGGATTTGTATCCCTCTCCTGTCAGGAGAGGGACTATGTATTGCCCCCTTCTCCTGGCAGGAGAAGGGATGGGGATGAGGTTAGCCACAAAAATTGTCAGAGTTCCATAATTTTTCACGACCAATTTTTTTGACAATTTAAACCTTTCCAAAAAATGAAAATTCAATTCTTTTCTTTGGCGGTAGTCGTATTGATGGCGGCCTGCCAATCGTCACAACAATCAGACAACCAAACTACTACCACTACCGAAGCCCCCGCCGCAGGACAGTCGGGCGTGCAAGACGATGACTCCCAGAAAGACGTAGTCAAAGTGGCCGTTGGCTCGCCCGACCATACCACCCTCGTGAAAGCCGTGCAAGCAGCGGGCTTGGTAGATGCCCTCTCCAACGCGGGGCCGTTTACGGTATTTGCCCCCACCAACGCGGCCTTTGACAAACTCCCCGCTGGTACGGTGGAAGATTTGCTCAAACCCGAAAATTTAGACAAACTCAAAGCCATTTTGGAACACCACGTGATGACCTCTGCGCTGGCTGCCGATTTCTTTCAAGACGGCCAAAGCATGGGCATGGTGGACGGCACCAACGCCACTTTCAAAGTGAAAGGCAAAGATGTCTATATCGGCGATGCCAAGATTTTGGCTTCGGTACGGGCCTCCAATGGCTACGTTCACGTCATTGATGCGGTGGTAGTTCCCAAATAATCGCTTACGGCCATGCTGTTACACAACGTACCCGATTTGGTGCCTTACGAAGGTGTCAAAACCAAAAAATTGGAGGCGAATGAGCATTTTCGGGTGGTGCTCATTAGCCTCCAAAAAGGCGAGCGACTCGACCCGCACGCCTCGCCGACCGATGCGTTTATTTACGTCTTGGAAGGCAACGCCAACTTCAATTTGGAAGGCGAAGCCATATTTTTATCACCAGGCGACGGGCTTTCGTTCAAGGCCAAACAACAACATTCGGTCAATGCCCTGACTGATTTCAAGATGATGTTGTTTAGGTAAAAAACTGACCGAAATCAATTTATATTTGACCTATTTCGTTTATATTTGCAACACGGTTTCACCCAATTATGTCGTTCAAAAACCACATAGCATTGCTTTTATTGGCCTTGGTCAGCATCAAAACGCTGCTCGTGCCAGTGGTGTATTTGGATTTTGAGTTACGCAAAGACTACATCGTACAGCATCTCTGCGAAAATCGCTTCAAGCCTGAGCTGCACTGCGATGGTAAATGTTATCTGGCCAAAACCCTCTCCAAAATAGCCGAAGAAAAAGCCCAAAACGAAGCCGAACGCCAAAGCCACAACATCAAAAAAGTGCTGGAAGATGTCTTTGACGACCAACTTTTTGACCTGTTTCTAAGCAAAATTTTTGAAGTAAAAACTACTACTTTATTTTCCTACCAGTCGCGCCCACTCACCGACTACTCCCCCGCGTTGCTACGCCCTCCTGCGTTTGTTTAGATTGCGTTGATAGAAAACCGCAGCGGCGGATTGAACTGATGAAACAGAAGCTGTTTTTTATCCGTTCAGACCCGTTCAATCTGTACGGTCCGCCGCCGCGGCAATCTGTGTTCTGCAAGATTCGCTGTTTGTCACTCAACAGCCTTATTTTCAATCAAAAACAAACGCCTCGTATCACCAAAAAACTCCCCGTCGGGGCAGGGGGCTATTCGCATGAAATCCAACTTCATATTGGGCTTATTGTGCCTTGTAATGGGCAGCAGTCCACTTTTTGCCCAACAAATCAAAGGCAAAATCTTCGATGCTCACAGCAAAGAGCCGATTGTAGGCGTCACCGTCAAAATCAAAAATGGCAACGTCGGCACTGTCACCGATGCCATGGGGGCTTTTTCGATACCCTCCACCACAGCAACCATCGTCATATCGGCCATAGGCTACCAAACTGTTGAAATTCCCGCTCAAACCGCTCTCCAAGTGGCTCTCGAACCCTCGGTTTCGGAGTTGCAGCAGGTGGTCGTAACGGCCAGCCGCGAAGCCCAAAAACGCACCGAAGCCCCCGTGGCCATCGCCAAACTGTCGAACCAGTTGCTCAACGATACCAAACCCGTCAATATTTACGAGCTTATCAACAAAGCCCCGGGCGTGGTGATGCTCAATCTCAACAACGAACAACACGGCATGAGTATTCGGCAGCCGCTGACCCTCAATTCGTACTTTTTGTACATGGAAGACGGCGTGCCGATTCGTCCGATGGGACTTTTTAACCACAACGCCCTCATCGAACAGAACATCTTCGCCATTAGCAATGTGGAGGTGGTCAAAGGCCCCGCGTCGTCGTTGTATGGGCCAGAGGCAGTAGGTGGCGCTATCAATTTTATCACGCATCGGCCTACGGCAGTACCTACCGCAAAAATTGGTCTCCAAGCCGATCAGTTTGGCTACCAACGGGTGCAGTACAGCGCGGGCGGGATGCTCACCAAACACTTCGGTGTGTATGCGGGAGGATTTGTGGCGCGTCAGCGCAACTCCTGGCTCACGACCACGGACTTTGACAAAACGGCCCTCAATGCCCGTTTGGAATACAAAATCAGCGATAAAACCCAACTCATCAATACGTGGAGCTACAACAACTACGACTCACAGATGGGGGGCAGTCTGGACAGTATCGCCTATTACAGCCGCACGTACCGCAGCGTGGCCGATTTTACCTACCGCCGTGTGAAGGCCCTTCGCAGCCGCCTCACGCTCGAACACCGCTGGAACGACCGCTCCGAAACCACCGTCACGGGTTTTTATCGCTACAACGACTACCCCATGCAGCCTACGTTTCGCATCACCTGGCGCACGGGTGCTACCACCGCCGCAGGCGAAATCAACAACACGATTTTCAGTAGTTACGGCCTGATTGCCCAGCACAGCCAAAAGTTTGATTTTCTCAATTCAAAACTACTCGTAGGAGCTACTGCCGACTATTCGCCCGTGAATTATTTGGCCTATCAAACCGAACTCAACCCCATTTTGAGGGCCGACCGCCGCTCGGTAGAACGCTACGAGTTTGTCCGTGAACGCCCCGATTTGAAAGTAGGCAACTACGAGGCCAACGTCCTCAGCACGGGCTACTACGCCCAGTTGGATGTGCGCCCCTTGCCGCAGTTGTTGCTCACATTGGGCGGGCGTTTCGACCGCATGAGTTTTGATTATACCAATTTTTTGGACAATACTTCGGGTGTAAGAGCCTACCAACAATTGACCCCAAAAATTGGCCTTACCTACGATTTGGGGCAAGGCAAAGGGCTGTATGCCAACTACTCACAGGGATTTGCCCCGCCGAGTGTCACGGCTGTTTTTCGTCGCCGCACTACGCCCGCCCCCAACGGCGACTTGTTTTTTTACAACCTTCAACCCGCTCGTTTCGACAACGTAGAGATGGGTGGTTGGGCGTCGTTGCTCAACAACAAACTGTACGTGGACGCGGCGGTTTATCAGATGAATGGCTACGACGAACTCCTGAGTGTGCGCCTTCCCGACAACTCGACCGACAGCCGCAGCGCGGGCCGAACACTTCACCGTGGTGTAGAATTTGGGCTGACCTATAAACCCAACAAAGAATGGCTCGTGCGGGCAGGTGGGGCGCACTCTATTCACCGATTTGTGGAATTTGTGCTGTCAGAACGCACCGCCGACGTGGTCAAAAACGTAAATGGATTTGATATGCCCTCGGCCCCGCGTTTCCGCTCCAACACCGAGATTTTTTACAAACCCCGCTGGTTCAAAGGTTTTCGGGTTGCTGTCGAGTGGCAGTACTTGTCGCCCTGGTTTACCAACCAAGTCAATACGTCGCGCTACGACGACCGCACGGCGTTTGGCCTGCAAGGCATGAGCCTGCTCAACATACGAACGGGCTACGAGTGGAAAGGGGTGGAAGTATTTGTGAATGTACTCAACGCCACCGACGAACTGTACACCAACAACGTGACCCGAGGCAACGCCGCCACCGACCGCGCTACTTTTACGCCAGGATCACCACGTACTTTCGTGATGGGTATTCAATACAATTTTGTAGGAAAAAAATAATTCAGAAAATAACATGAAACATCTCCTCGTATTTTTGCCAGCATTGTTTTGGGGTTTTATGCCCCAAAACAATGCCCAACCCATTTCAAATCCCAATTTGACGGGAACTACGCCGCGCCTCAGCACCGACCACCGTGGCAATCCTGTGTTGAGTTGGGCCGAAAAAGACGGTGACAAAAGTTATTTTTTCTTCGCCGTTTCGACCGACGACGGGCAAACCTTCGGCCCCAAAGTGAAGGTCAATGCGCCTACTGATTTTTCGGTTCATGCCGAAGGAATGCCCAAAGTAGCCTTCAAAGCCGACGGCACGATTGTCGCCACTTTTGAGCGTCGTCGCCCAACCAAAGAAGCGCCCCGTGCGGGCGATTTGCTGTACAGTTTTTCCAAAGACAATGGCAACACGTGGAGCCAGCCCGCGTTTGTTCACCGCGACGCCACAGCGGGCAAAGGCCACTCATTCAGCGACATAGCCCGTCTGCCCAATGGTGAGTTGGGTATCGTGTGGCTCGACGAAAAGATGGGGGACTACGAAGGTCGCAGCGTGAAATTTGTGCAAACGCTGCCCCAGGGCGGTTTCTCCAATGAGGTAGTGGTGGACTCCAACGCCTGTCAGTGTTGCCGCACGGTACTTTTTATAGACAACAAAAATCACCTGCACGTCACCTACCGCGACCTCGCCGCCGACAACATCCGCGACATGGCGCACGCGGTCTCAACCAACGGTGGAAAAACCTTTTCAAACCCCCGCTCGGTGTATCCAGACGGCTGGCAGGTGGCCGCCTGTCCGCATACGGGGCCGAGCATGGCGCAAGTGGGTAACGACCTGTTTGTGAGTTGGTTCAGTGGCACTTCGGCGCAGCATCAGTCGGGCGTTCGGGTAGCGCAAATGGGAGGGGATAGCCTGTTTACGCACCACTTGACCATTCGGGCCAAGCACCCACAATTGTTGTCTTATCGGGAAAATTTGGTGGTAGTTTGGGACGAATCAATGGAAAAAGAAGGGCGTTTTTTTACCAAAATTGGCCTAAGAGTGTTGGACAAAAAAGGCAAAATTCTCAGTACTTCTTACCTTACGCCCGACTTTGAAAATGCTACTTACCCCGTGCTTTTGGCCACGAAGCAAGGACTTTTATTGGCCTACGAAAGCAAAAAAGAAAACCAAAATATGGTGATCATGAAGCATCAAATAACACTTTCAGAGGAGGGAAGCTTGGCCAATGAATGAGTAAAATCTTTCCCAAAACGAAATCAGTGTCAATACCAGCACTACAGTACATTTGAAAGTTAGGCCAGGTCGAATTGCGTCAAAAACTCCCCGAAGATGCGTGTGTTTTACCAACCATTGCCCTTTACACCCGCTCTGGCACTATAAACGGAGCGCGGTATTTGCGGGTAAGCAGGACGTTGGCGGCTTTATCGTCCACAAATTTCTCCGTCGTCGGGTCAAATTTTAGCTTGCGTCCTAAGCGGTAGGAGATGTTGCCGAGATGCGCCAACGATGACGACAAATGTCCCGTTTCAATCGGCCCGTTCAAGATTTTACGGTCACGCGCTCGCACGGCTTCCACAAAGTTTTTGTAATGGTCGCCACCCTCGCGGCGGGCGGGGCCAGGCGTACGCTCGCGGCCCAAGAAAGTCTTGTAGTCGTTGTAGCCGTTGATGACCATGTACCCTTTGTCGCCGTAAAACAAGTTACCCACTTCTACCCCGTCTTCTTTGTTGGTCATCCACGGGCGCACTTCCACTTCGATGACTTTCTTTTGCTTGGGATAAATATAGGTGGAGGTGAGTGTTTCGGGCGTTTCTTTGCAGTCATTCCACAAAAACTTACCCCCCGCCGAGGTGATTTCTTCGGGCAAACCTACGTCAAGTCCCCACATCGCAAGGTCGGTTTCGTGAACGCCCTGGTTGCCAATATCGCCGTTGCCGTAATCCCAAAACCAGTGCCAGTTGTAATGAACGTAATTTTTGGAAAACTCACGCGCTTGCGCGGGGCCTTGCCAAATATCCCAATCCAGTCCTGCTGGTACGGGCGAGGGGGCGTGGTTGCCAATGTCGGGTCGCCATTTATAAATCAACGCCCTCGCCATATAGACATTGCCAATCAGTCCCTCGCGGAGGTGCTTGATGGCTTCTTGAATGGCTACCGAACTCCGCAACTGCACGCCGTGCTGCACGATGCGGTTGTACTTGGTGGCGGCTTCAACGAGCTTGCGGCCTTCAAAGACATTGTGACAAGCAGGTTTTTCGACATACACATCTTTGCCCGCTTGACACGCCCAAATCGCCGCCAAAGCGTGCCAGTGATTGGGTGTGGCAATGCTTACGGCATCTATGTCTTTGTCTTCATAGATGCGTCGCAAATCCTGTTGAGTCTTAACTTTCTTGTTGTATTTTTTCTCAAAATCACTCGCCCCTGCTTGCAGCACTACGTTGTCCACGTCGCAGAGGGCGGCTACCTCCACATTTTCGAGTTTTTGAAAACCCGAGATATGGTCTTTGCCGCGACTATTGATACCGATAACGGCCACGCGCAAGCGGTCGTTGGCGCCAAACACCCGCGCAGGGATAATCGTAGGGAAACCCAAAGCGGCAGTACCGAGGGCGGCGGTTTTGAGAAACTGACGGCGAGAGTCTGATTGCATTGTCTGTCAAGGATTTAGGAGAAGTTTAGAAGTCGTCTTGAAAATTATCTATAAAAGCTATTTGTTGGGGGAGAGTTACTATTTGGGCGGGGTAAAATTTTGCCATGATTGCCCCAAAAACACCAATGCCAACCTTCGACGAAGGCTGGCATTGGTAAAAAACACGCTTGATGTGTGTTTAAGCCACCAACATTTTGAAAAACTGTTTGGCGGTTTTTGTTGATTGGAGCTGTGCCAGCAACGCTTTCAAATCATTGCGGCGGGTGTGCGTAGTCCGTAGCGTATTGCGCCAGAGTGCGAGTCGTTTTCTTTCTTCGGAATTGTGCGTCACTTCCGAGTCTATTTCTTTGGTTTTTGGCACAAAACTCAGCAATTGGCCTCGTTTGAAGGTCACAGGCACGATTTCATCAAAGCCCGTAATCAAGGCTTCATCAAACGTAGATTGGAGGTTTTTGAACATGAAATCTTTGATACCCATTGCTTTTCGTTTGATGATAGGCGCAGGAATAAGCCCCAA
The DNA here is from genome assembly GCA_025455795.1 of Spirosomataceae bacterium. Lineage (GTDB taxonomy): Bacteria > Bacteroidota > Bacteroidia > Cytophagales > Spirosomataceae > Runella. The sequence goes on along the minus strand of JALOLW010000033.1, from coordinate 12,901 downwards.
CGCCAAGCCACTTTTGGCCATAAAACGAATCATGCTGACCTCTTCGGCGATAACTGCCGTGTAAAGGTTGGCACGAGTGAGCAGTTCTTTGGCAGCCAGCACCCGATAAAGATATTTTTGGTTTTCGCGGCTGATGCGGAGGTGATAGTAGCTTGTTTGTCCGTGGGCTTTTAGATAATTTTTAACTTTGGTAGGACCTGCATTGTAAGCGGCTGCTACCAACGACCACGAACCCAACTCTCGGTACAAACTCAAGAAATATTTGCAAGCCGCGTGGGTGGACTTAATGAGGTCTTCGCGCTCGTCTTTTTGGTTGCTTACTTCCAAGCCCATCGCTTGGGCGGTATGCGGCATAAACTGCCAGTAGCCATACGCGCCTTTGTGCGAAATCGCCTTGGCGTTGAGTGAGCTTTCTACCACCACGAGGTACTTCAAATCGAGAGGCAGTTGATACTGCTTTAAGATAGGATCTATTACTTTAAAAAACCGCTCCGCTTGTGGCTTGATGCGAAGCAGTGGCATACTGCCCGTATGAAGCATGGCCGATTCAAAATTTTTCAAGATTTTGTGGTCATAAATGGGCAGTGGTTCATCACAAAAACGAATACAAGTAGCCTCATTGAAGCCTCCTGCAAAGGCCCCAAAACTGGACAAGGCAAGTGTCGAAATGAGAAAGATTTTTTTTGCTTTCAAACTGATTATGATTAAGTTAAACATGGTAGCGCACGTTGTTAAACACCTAAAACGATGGCTACTTTTCCATAGCTGCAAACGCAGACTCATACAAACTTAGTATAAAATTGTACAACTTCCAAGAAAAAACCTAAAAGATTATCAGCAGGTTATAAAAAAACCCCCTTTGTTTTATCACCAAAGGGGGCATAAAATAGCTCCAAAAATAGCCTAATTAATATGCTCAATAAGGCAGTTAGGCCGAGTTACGAGCGGCGTTGATGATGCCAAACATCGCCCGCATGACGAGCTTGCTGTAAAAATCTATTTCGGCTTGTGGCAGGTCGGGTGTGTGGAGTTTTTGGAGGGCATACTGCTGGACTGTCATCAGGGGCAAAACGATGCGCTCACGTACCTTGATAGACTCCTTCGTGACGGGGTTTTGGTTGAGCAGTTCGGCCTCGCCCGAAAACTCCAACATCATCTTTTTGCTCCGCTCGTACTCCTCGTGCATCATGTTCCAGATAGCCCCAAACTCTGGGTGTTTTTGTAGGTACTTGGTGGCGGGATAGTATGCCTTCATCAACGACTGCATGGAGTTTTCGACGAGCGTGCGCACAAACAACGACTTTTTGTAGAGTTTGCGGAGCGCGTCCATTTTATTGGCTTTTTTGAGGGCTTCGAGTGCCGAACCAAAACCGTAAAACCCTGGCACATTTTGCTTCATTTGCGCCCACGATCCCACAAACGGAATGGCGCGCAGGTCTTCAAACCGTAGCGCACTGCCCGAACCGCGTTTGTCGGGGCGGCTGCCGATATTGGTCTGTCCATAAAACCGCAGCGGGGTCATTTTTTCTAAATACGGCACAAAAGTCGGATGATTTTTGAGTTGTAAATAGGCTTTGTAGGCTTCTTTTGCCAGTTCTTCCATCAGGTTTTTATCGGCTTGCGAGAGCTGGTCTTTGTCGTTTTTGGACGTAAACAAATGGTTTTCCAAACCTGCGGTAAAGAGCCTTTCGAGGTTGTACATGGCCGTCGGGACAGTGCCGTAGTTGGAACTGATGGTCTGTCCCTGCACGGTAAGTTGAATCTCTTGGTCTTCGATTTCGCGGCCAAGCGAGGCATAAAAGGCGTGGTTGTTGCCGCCACCGCGCCCCGGAGGGCCGCCGCGCCCGTCAAAAAACGTCACTTTTACGTCGTACTCGCGTGAGAGGCGGGTGAGTTGTTCTTTGGCCGTAAAGATAGACCAGTTGGCGCGCAGGTAGCCGCCGTCTTTGGTGCCGTCAGAAAAGCCCACCATGATGGTTTGCTGGTCTTTGCGTTTGGCCAAGTGCTGGCGGTAGTGCGGGTTTTCGTAGAGGAGTTTCATCACGTCGGCGGCGTTGGCGAGGTCGTCCACGGTCTCAAACAGCGGCACAATGTCTATGTTGAGCGCGTCTGTTTTCCAGATATTTTTGGCCAAAGCCAGCACCTCTATCACGTTGAGCGCACTGGCGCAGTTGCTGATGACATAGCGATGACAGCCCGCTTCGCCGTTGCGGAGTTGGATTTCGCGAATAGCCAACAGCGACCCGTAAATGTCGCGGGTGATGGGGTCTTGAAAATCTGTTTCGTGCATGTCCACGCGCAGCGACAGCAAAAACTCAATCTTGCGCTTTTCGTCCCAAGTTTGGTAGTCGGCGTAGGTAAAAACAGGGATTTGTTTTTCGATTTTGGTCAAAATCTCTTCCCACGCCAGTGCGTGTTTGGGACTCACTTGACGAATATCCAAGCTGGCAAAGAAAAATCCAAACAGTTTGATTTTCAGAACGACTTCGTCTAAGAGTTCGACAAAAAAGCCATCGTGGTCGCGCAGGAGAATTTCGCGGGCATTGGTCAAATCGCCCAATAGGTCATCTACATTTTGGTAGTGTTCTTGGTCAGGGTAGTAGATGGCGTTGTTGATTTTGCGCTCGGCATTTGATATATACTCCTCTACCCCGCTGAATGTGAGTCGGCGTTTGAGGTACTTCACATCGCGCCAGTAGCATTTGAGCAAAATCTGCCGCAGGCGATCGGCCACTTTGAGGGTCACGTCGGGCGTGACGAAAGGGTTGCCGTCGCGGTCGCCGCCTGGCCAAAATCCCAATCGAAACAAGTTGAGGTGCGGCCACGATTGCAGCGGGATTTGAAGGCCGGTCAGCAGTTTTTGAACAATGGCAGGGATGGCTTCGTAAAACACATTTTCCAAAAACCAACACAGCGAAACGGCCTCGTCGAAAGGCGAAGGCTTGGCTTTGTTGATAAAAGCCGTCTTGCCCAACTGCAACAACAGGTTATTGACTTCCGTAAAATCGTTTTTCTTGATGCTCTCTTCCAAATCGGTGATGATGCCCAGCACACGCCCGTGGTAAAACTGCGTAGGGTGCGCCGTAAGCACAATTCTTACACAGAAGTCTTCGAGTTTTTGGAGTAATTTTTGGCGGGCTTCGTCGCTGTCAATCCGATTGAGAAGCTGATTGACCGACCCCTGCCCAGCGAGGTCGTGGGTTTGGTCAAAACCAGCATCTTCTACCGAATCAAACAAAACCACCTGACGCTCAATGAATTTGATGAAATTGAAAAGCAAATCACGCCGCTCGGCTTCGGTGGCGTGTTCGGCGTATTCTTCAAAAAACGATTCGATGATTTGCTGGGGGTTTTCTCCCGCTTCAAAGCCCTTTTCGGAGGCTTGTACGAGCATTGGCAGGAGCGTACCCGTGCGATAGATGTCGTGGAAAGGCAGGCTTAAAAAAAGGCTGTTGAAGATGTTGTACTTGGTCACAACAACCTCACGGTAGGCATTTGGCATGGTTATTTTGTTATTAAGGTGGGCGTATTACAAAGCGAAAGTAGGGGAAGAATTAGATAATAGCAAGAAACCCACAATGGTCTGCTTGCATACAGTTGTCAAAAACGTTAATTTTGGGCAAATTTCAAACACTTCATCCCCATGACAACTGAACTCTTGCAAGGAATCAACTTCAACTTGACCGAGGAGCATTTGGCCGTCAAAGAAGCGGCGCGTGATTTTGCTCAAAATGAACTACTGCCCAACGTTATTGAGCGCGACAACGAACAAAAATTTGACCCCAAACTACTCCGTCGCATGGGCGAGCTGGGTTTTTTGGGCATGATGGTAGCACCCGAGTACGGCGGCGGCGGCATGGACACGATTTCGTACGTATTGGCCATGGAAGAACTCTCCAAAATAGACGCTTCGGCCTCGGTGATTGTATCGGTCAATAACTCGCTGGTGTGCTACGGCCTCGAAGCCTTCGGTACCGAAGAACAGAAACGCAAATACTTGGCACCTTTGGCTTCTGGCGAAATTGTCGGGGCGTTTTGCTTGTCAGAACCCGAAGCAGGCTCCGATGCTACCTCTCAGCATACCACCGCCCAAGACATGGGCGACTATTATCTGCTCAACGGCACCAAAAACTGGATTACCAACGGCAATATCTCGTCGGTGTGCCTCGTGATGGCACAGACGCACCCCGAACTCAAACACCGTGGCATCAACTGCCTCATCGTGGAGAAAGGTTGGGAAGGATTTGTGGTAGGCAAAAAAGAAGACAAAATGGGCATCCGCGCCTCCGATACGCACTCGCTGATGTTTGGCGACGTGAAAGTCCCCAAAGAAAACCGCATCGGTGCCGACGGATTTGGGTTTAAGTTTGCGATGAGTACCCTCAACGGCGGTCGTATCGGTATTGCGGCGCAGGCGTTGGGCATCGCAGCGGGGGCTTTTGAGTTGGCTCTCAAATATTCCCAAGAGCGCAAGGCGTTTGGCAAACCGATTTTTGAACACCAAGCCATTCAGTTCAAACTCGCCGAAATGGCTACCAAAATCGAAGCCGCCCGCTTGATGGTCTATAAAGCCGCCCGCCTCAAAGACGAACACAAAGACTACGTAGAAGCCGCCGCTATGGCCAAGCTCTTCGCCTCTGATGTGGCCATGTGGGCTACCACCGAGGCCGTACAGATTCACGGTGGCTATGGTTTTGTGAAGGAGTTTCACGTAGAGCGTCTCATGCGCGACGCCAAAATCACCCAAATCTATGAAGGTACGTCGGAGATTCAGAAATTGGTGATAGCGAGGGAGTTGTTGAGATAAAAAACCAGAAAAACGACACCAAAAAGCCGCCTTTTTGTGAGGTGGCTTTTTTCATTTCAAACCATCCAAACAGTAGAAAGTCATACATTTAGGTTAGATTTGTAAAAGAAATTAAAGCAGACTAAAATGGAACAAATCGTCATCCAAAACTTTAAGGCCATCAGAAATATCAATGCTGTACCTATTCAAATCAGGGAAATGACGATTTTTGTGGGAGAGCAGACTTCTGGAAAAAGTACAGTGGCTCAATTGCTCTATTTCTTCAAAACATTGAGAGGAGAAGTTGTGCAGAAATAAAACAATGTTCTGAACAAAATTCTTCACCCTACAAAACACTAATTTTCAACTTTTTAAACTCAAAAATAATGAAATCCCTTCTCTACTTCTTTTTGCTGTTGGGCAGTAGTGTTTTTGCCCAAACCCAGTTTTCGGTGACATTTCCCGCGTCCAAAGGCGCGGTGTATGACGGACGTTTGATGTTGTTCTTGGCCAAAGACAACAAATCCGAACCCCGTAACCAAGTCCACGACGATGCCCACAGTCAGCAGGTGTTTGGGCAAAATGTGGACGGTTGGAAGGCCAATCAACCTACCGTCGTTGCGCCAACGGCTTTTGGCTACCCGATTCAGTCGCTCAAAGACTTTCCTGCGGGAGAGTATTGGGTACAAGTGCTGTTGCACAAATACGAAACTTTCAAACTCAAAACGGGCTACACCGTCAAACTACCCATGGACCGAGGCGAAGGTCAAAACTACCGTACTGCGCCCGGCAATTTGTACTCCAAACCCGTGAAAGTCAAGTTTGACCCCAAAGCCAAAAACGTGGTCAGTCTCGTGCTTGACCAAGAAAATCCGCCCATCGAACCACCCAAAGACACCAAATACATCAAGCACATCAAAATCCAAAGCAAACTGCTGACGGAGTTTTGGGGACGCCCGATGTACTTGGGCGCCCACATCTTACTACCGCATGGCTTTGACGAGCATCCAGAAGCGCGCTATCCACTTTGCGTATTTCACGGGCATTTCCCTGCCGACTTCGACGGCTTCAGAGAAACTCCTCCTCCCGCCGATATGGATACCACCGATTATATCGCGCGGTTTGGGGTGTATGGGTACAAAAAGTTCCAACAACAAGAAGCCTACGATTTTTACAAAAAATGGACCAGCAAAGACTTCCCACGAATGCTTATCGTTGAAATTCAGCACGCTACGCCCTACTACGACGATTCTTACGCGGTCAATTCGGCCAATATGGGTCCCTACGGTGACGCCATCATGTACGAATTGATTCCCGAAATCGAAAAGCGTTTCCGTGGTCTCGGAAAAGGTTGGGCGCGGTTTACTTACGGTGGTAGCACGGGTGGTTGGGAAGCATTGGCCGCTCAAGTATTTTATCCTGACGAGTTCAATGGCTGTTTTGCCGCCTGCCCCGACCCCATCACGTTTGAGGCTTACACGGTGGTCAATATTTACAAAGACGAAAACGCCTACTACTTGCCAAGCGATTTCAAAAAAACGCCTCGCCCTGGCAAGCGCGACTACCTCGGTCACGTCAAATGCACCCTCGAAGAAGCCAACTTGCGCGAACTTGCCCTCGGCGACAACTCCCGCTCTGGTGACCAATGGGACATCTGGCAAGCTACCTACTCGCCCGCGGGGGCTGACGGCTACCCCAAACCTATCTGGGACAAACGCACGGGCAAAATTGACCACGATGTAGCCAAATATTGGTCAGAAAACTACGATTTGATGCACATTATGAAGCGTCAGTGGGCCACGTTGGGCAAAAAACTGCAAGGTAAAATCCACATTTACTGCGGCGACATGGACAACTATTACCTCAACAATGCCGTCTATGTGATGGAAGATTTCTTGAAAACAACCAAAAACCCGCACTATGACGGGGAAGTAAAATACGGCGACCGCTTCGAACACTGCTGGAACGGCGACCCCAACGTACCCAACCACGTGTCACGCCTGCGCTACAACACCATGTATATCCCCAAAATCCTCCAACGCATCGAAGCCGCCGCTCCCGCAGGGGCTGATTTGAAAAGTTGGCGGTATTAGCGATATTTCGGATTGAAAGTCCTCCCTGTCGGGGAGGATTTAGGTGGGGTTACCCAAATAAGGCTGCAACAGCGCATACACCCGATGCACGGGCAAGCCCATGATGGTGTAAAATGAGCCTTCGATACGCTCAATACCTATCATGCCTATCCACTCTTGGATGCCGTAGCCACCCGCTTTGTCGAAAGGACGAAAATGGGCGATGTAGTGGTGAATTTCGGCATCTGAGAGTGTTTTGAAGTGTACTTTTGCTACGTCTGTTTCGGTTTGACAGTCATCGCCAGAGAGCAGGGCCACGCCCGTCATCACTTCGTGGGCACGGCCCGATAGCTTGCGGAGCATGGTGTAGGCTTCGGTGGTGTCTTGTGGTTTATTCAAAATTTCTTGATCCACTACCACAATCGTATCGGCACAGAGAATGAGCCGATGGGCGATGTCTGAACTGAATTGAATGGCTTTTTGGGTTGCCAAAAAACTCGGCACCAACGACACGGGCATGGTATCGGGAAAAGTCTCATCAGTAGGGCGCACTTCTACCTCAAATCGAAACCCTAATTCTTGGAGGAGCTGCTTGCGGCGTGGTGAGTTGGAGGCCAGCGTCAGCGGCCTATTGAGTGTGAGCATAGCGTGAAGATTGAAGGTGATTTTTTAGTCGTTGTTGGTGAGAACGCCAGAAATGGTAGGAATACCAAAAGCACTACAAACACTTCAATTAATGTTGATCCAACATTTTCAAGAAAATACCCAACAATTCTCCCATCGAATCAATGTCATAAGAGCGCTCGCCTTCTTCAATAAAGACTTGATTGTCAATAAGTTTAATTAATTTCCAAGCAATTCCGTTTGTAACAACTCCATAAATGATTTTTATTTCTCGTTTTTTATTGGCGTTAAAAAGTTGAGCAGCGACCATCTCTGCAATACATTGCCCTAAACCATAATTGACATTGTCATTTTTGGCTTCAACTACTGATATAAGCGGTGCAGTCAAAAAACCTTGATTGCGGTCTATACTTATCAAAAAATCACATGCTCCCATTAGTCCTTTATGTTTATCAACATTAAAAGCAATTCCAGAAAAAAAAGCAATTTCGTTATTGCAAATCTCTTGTAATTCGACTAAAATGGGTGCTACAATCAACTCTGAACGAGCCTTTTCTGTATTTATCCGAAGTGCTTTAATGGTATTTCGTTCTAATGTTTTTCTTAAAATATCACTTACAGGAACTGTGGATACCGCATCCAAAAAGATACTTGGAATATAGTTTAGTTTTAAATCAAAAGATTCAACAACCATTTCGAGGGTAAATTTGCTGTATGCCATTTGTTTGAAAATTTTAGAACAAATTTACCTTAAAATCGAATTAACCGCAAGCATGATGAAAACTTAGACTACTCAAACAAAACGTTCTCTGACAATTTTTAGAGGGACTATGTATTGCCCCCTTCTCCTGGCAGGACGGGGCCGCCCGCGCGGAAGGGATGGGGATGAGGTTAGCCACAAAAATTGTCAGAGTTCCAAACAAAATTAGACTACTCAAACAAAAAAGGATGATTCGGAATAGATACTTGTGCAATTTAGCGAACCACACATTCATTGAAAGACTTGACGACTTGGGCGATTTCGGGTAGTAAGTCGGGGTTTTCTTCGATGCCATTGCCCACTACTATGACATCTGCGCCTGCTTCGAGGGCAGCTTGGGCTTTGGCCGTGGTGTTGATACCACCGCCTACGATGATGGGTGTTTCGACGGCCTTACGCACAGCCGCAATCGTCGCTGCCGACACAGGCCGCTGTGCGCCACTGCCCGCATCCAAATACATGAGTCGAAGCCCCAACAACTCGCCCGCCATGGCCGTACAAGCCGCCACGCTGGGTTTGTCGTGGGGAATTGGCGTGGTATTGCTGATGTACGAGACGGTGGTAGAGCGACCGCTTTCGATGAGCATATAGCCCGTGGGGAGGATTTCGAGCTTACTGCGTTTGAGCAAAGGTGCGGCCACCACGTGCTGACCTATCAAAAGCTCAGGGTTGCGCCCCGAAATAAGCGAAAGTAGCAAAATAGCGTCGGCAGAAGGCTCGATATGGAGGCTATTACCTGGAAAAAGAATGGCAGGAATGTGCGTGTGACGGTGAATAGCCGCGATGATTTCGTCGGCACTGTAACGCGTGATAAGACTCCCGCCCACGAAAAAAAAGTCCACGCCGTGGTGAACACACTGCGCCAAAAAAAACGGAAACGCCACCAAATCCACCTTGTCGGGGTCGAGGAGTACCGCAAATGCCTTGCGTTGTTGTTGAAGGTTACTTTGAAGTATCGTTTGTATGGTTGACTTCATGCTTTTGTGTCTGCGTTGCCAAAAATTCCATCAATTTTTCCCGCGCCAGTCCGAGTGCCCACGTGACCGCGTAGGAAGTAGCCGCCTTGGTAAACCACGACGAACTTTCTTTGGGAGCTTGAATCACTATCGGATTGGACGAATCATTTTTTGGTTGAACTTCGGGTTCGTCGTCTGATATCAAAATTTCGAGCAGCAAATACACCGCCGCCAGCGTCCCGCCTATCACCAAAGCCTGTTTGCCAAGACGAGAGGCGTCTCCTTTTAAATCATTAATTTTGTCTTCCAAAAGCTGACGATAACTCTCGGAAGTTTCTTTCAATGCCACTTTTCGGCCATTGGTATCGCCAAAAGGTTCATCAAAACTCAACATATTTTGGGGAATGTCTGCCATATAAAGCCGTCAAATCGTTCTCAAAAATGCTAAAAACCTGCTAAACGCCCAAACTTGAACGTAATTTTTAAAGAAATTGTAATGCAAACGACCATTAGCGTCTATCTTTGCAGACTCGTAATACATTTTAAATTATGCCTTTAGACCAAGCATTTGACGAAGAAAATTCGGAAGGGACAGAAATGTCTTTCATCGAACACCTTGAAGAACTTCGCTGGAATATCATCAGAGCAGTAGGCTCTATTTTGGTTTTTACCATCACGGCTTTTGTGTTTATCCAAGAGATTTATGACAAAGTCATTTTGGCGCCCTCGCGCCCCGATTTCTGGACGTACCGCATGACCTGCAAACTCGCCGAAGTCACGGGAGCGAGCGGTTTGTGCATTGACAAGCTGGATTTTGATTTGCAAAGCCGCGAAATGGCTGGTCAGTTTACAATGGCCATGCTGTCATCCTTGATTATCGGGTTGCTGTTTGCGTTTCCGTATGCCTTTTGGGAAGTGTGGCGTTTTGTCAAGCCCGGCCTAAGACCTTCGGAGCGCAAAGCCACGCGCGGCGCGGTATTTTACGTAACGTTCCTGTTTTTGAGCGGCGTCTTTTTTGGCTACTACATTGTTTCACCGTTGGCTATCAACTTCTTGGCCAATTTCCAACTTGACGCACGGATTCGCAACGAGTTTGACATCACCTCTTACGTGGGGCTGCTCTCCATTCTGACGTTGGCTTGCGGGCTTACGTTTCAGTTGCCCGTGGTGGCGTTTGTGTTGTCCAAAATCGGCTTCCTCAATCCCCGCTTCATGCGCTCGTATCGCCGCCATGCCTATGTGGTGATTTTGATTTTGGCAGCGATTATTACCCCTTCGCCCGACGTGTTGAGCCAAGTGTTGGTCGCATTGCCATTGAGTTTGTTGTACGAAGTGAGTATATGGGTATCGGCTTGGGTAGAGCGCAATCGTAAAAATGATGAATTGTTGGAAAATGAATCAAACAGTGACTCGACTACTTCCAATTCAACAAATCCCACGACTGATTCAAATACCTCAAGCTCTTCCGACGATTATCACGAGCCTTGGAATCCGTATGATTATGGCCAAAACCAGTAAAATTCATCGCACCGTATGATTCAGTTTGACCATATCACCAAGGCATTTGACGGGCGCACCGTCCTCGACAACGTCTCGGGGGCGTTTAAGCCGGGCGATACCAGCCTGATTATTGGCGGCAGTGGCACGGGCAAAAGCGTACTGCTCAAGTGTCTGATTGGACTCGTCAAACCCGACAACGGGCAGGTGCTTTACAACGGGCGGGATTTTTGGAACAGCGACGAAGAAGTACGCAAACAAATCCGCCGTGAAATGGGCGTTTTGTTTCAAGGTGGGGCGTTGTTTGACTCCAAAACGGTATTTCAAAACGTACGCTTCCCGCTCGAAATGCTCACCAACATGAGCGAAAGCGAGCGTGACGAGCGCGTGATGTTTTGTTTGGCACGGGTCGGCCTCGAACACGCCGCCAACCGTATGCCCTCCGAAATCAGCGGTGGAATGAAAAAACGAGTAGGCATCGCGCGTGCCATTGTGATGAACCCGAAGTATTTGTTTTGTGACGAACCCAACTCTGGCCTCGACCCGCTCACTTCCATCAAAATAGACGAACTCATCAAAGAAATCACCGACGAGTACCAAATCACGACGGTGGTCATCACCCACGACATGAACTCAGTCCTCGAAATCGGCGAAAAGGTGATGTTTCTTTACAAAGGCCACAAACTCTGGGAGGGCGACAGCCGCACCATCACGCAGTCGTCGGTGGCCGAACTCAATGAATTTATTTTTGCCAATAAACTCCTCCGCGACATGGAGCGATAAACCTCAATTATGAAAATTGCCATCGTAGGCTGCGGAAACATGGGCATGGCCTTTGCCAAGTCGTTTTTGCAGTATGATTTAGTCAAAAAAGACAATCTTTTGCTCATCGAAAAAAGTGCCGACCGCGCCACGACCCTCCGCGACGAAAACACGGGCGTGGTGGTCGAGACCATCAGTCCGCACGTGGGTGACTACGACGTGGTGATACTGTCGGTGAAGCCGCAAGATTTCAACGCCATCGGTGAGGCACTGAGGGCCGTGGTGCAGCCGCAGCAGGTGGTGCTTTCGATCATGGCGGGGATTCCGATAGCCCGCATCCAAGACGCCCTCGACCACCGCTTGGTGATTCGGGCCATGCCCAACACGCCCGCCATGCTCGGCATGGGCATCACGGGTTTTTCAGCGGCCAAAGAGCTGAGTTTTGCCCAATTGCTCAAAATAGACAACCTCATCAACGCCACGGGTCGCTCGGTGTTTTTGGAAGACGAATCCATGCTCGACGCCGTCACGGCGTTGAGTGGCAGTGGCCCCGCGTATTTTTATTACATCGTCAAAAGCATGGTAGAAGCGGGCAAACAGATGGGTTTTGAGGAATCTATGGCTACGCTGCTCGTCAAGCAGACGATGTTGGGGGCGTTTCACCTTATCAACAACGCCGACAAAAGCCTCGACGACCTCATCAAAGCAGTGGCTTCCAAAGGCGGCACAACCGAGGCTGCCTTGCACGAATTTGAGGGGGGGCATCTCTCTCAAACGCTCCAAACGGGTATTCTGGCCGCCGAGCGCAGAGCCAAAGAACTGTCAAAAGGATAACTTCTCAAAAATTTGGTAGGATTGACAATTTTCAAAAAGTTGTCAATTTAGATGGTTTACGTTTTAAACGTGAACCTCACGAGATGCGCGTTTAAAAACGCGCGCAAGCACAGGCTTTGTAAAGTATTACTAAAAAATTAGTTGAAAATATTTGCAAAAACTAATTCATTAGTTATACCTTTGTACTGACTTATAAAAATGAACATAAAATGGACACAATCAGAGATTTAACCAAAGCAGAAGAAGAAATCATGCAAATCTTGTGGGACATAGAGCAGGGGGTAGTGTGGGACGTGATAGAGCGTCTGCCCGAACCCAAGCCCGCCTACAACACGGTTTCAACTTTTATCCGCATTTTGGAGCAGAAAGGCTTTATAGACCACCGCGCACTCAGCGGCAAAACCTACGAGTATTTTCCGCTCATCAGTCGGGAAGACTACCGCGCTTACGAAGCCAACAAACTGGTAAACAACTATTTCGATGGTTCGTTGAAAGAATTGGTGTCGTTTTTTGTCCAAGACAAAAATCTGAGTATGCGCGACGCCGACGAGATTATCAAAATGCTTCAAAACGCTCAGTAAGGGCCCCAAACCGATGGAAAACTTTATCT
>JALOLW010000376.1 GCA_025455795.1 Spirosomataceae bacterium | reverse complement strand
GTTCAGTTGGCGATTTGCCAAAGGCCAAAACCTCCGCCTTCGTCAAACTGGCGGTGCCGATAGCGAAAAGGGACGAGTGGGGAATTAGGAAGAAGAAACAGGATGCTCGCAGCGATTGAAACGTCGGGGCGTGAGTTTTTTTGAACAGCACAAACCGTCTCATCAACAAGGATACTTAGCGAGCATTGGATGACTTGACGATTCTGCTAAAAAACAGCCGCTTGTCCATCGCCTCGGCCAAAAGCATCGTTGTGTTGGTGTGGGGATTTGTCCATTGAAAAGCGGGATTGGTAGCGAGCATAGTTTGAAAATCTGCGTAATCAAACACCACACTGTTTTGACCATCCGAAGATACCACCGAAAGATGACTTGGTTCGTAGCGTAATTTCTTTTCGGAGCGTTCAAAAATCCACTTTTCTTTGATTTCCCACGTGCAATCCTGTCCCTTGGCGATTTGAGCAAGTGTTTCTGGACTCACCTGCACCGTTTTTGATTCATTGGTATAGGCTTTGATTTCACCTTTTTGAGCGGCAGCCAATAACTGAGCGGTAGCCACAGGCATAAAATTGGCGTTATTTTGTGGTTCTAACTTGCGCCACAGGGTTCTTTCGAGGGTTTGTTCTTGGGCAAAAGCCACAGCGACCAGTTTAGTTTCATTATCAACGCGCAAATCACTTTGGTTCGTATAGTTGTTTTGATTTTGTATTTTTGGGCGATTTTTTAAACTTTACAGCCATGACTCTCCAAAAACTCAAGCACTTTCTCCTGCCCCAGCTCTTTGTGATTTATACCCGCTATCTCATCGGTGGGGCGTTTGTATTTGCCAGTATTATCAAAATCAAAGGGCAGCGTTTTACGTCCGAAAGTGGCGAAGATACGCCCATCCATGTCCTTTGGCATTTTTTTGAAACCCTTTATCAATCAGGACTTTACTGGCAATTTATTGGTTGGGGGCAACTCATCGCGGGTGGCCTGCTCATGACGCAGCGCTACGCCAAACTGGGCGCGGTGACGTTTTTTCCTATCATGGTCAATGTGTTTGTCATCACCCTCTCCTACGACTTTTCGGGTACGCCCGTCATCACGGGTTTGATGCTTTTGGCTACGCTGATGCTACTCGTGTGGGAGTGGGACGAACTGCGCGTTTTGGTCAATCTACCGCCTGTGATTGACCTTACACCACGCCTCGAAAAACAGCTCGTTTGGCAAGTCATGGGTCTTGTGCTGTTTTTGTTCACGGCAGGCTATCGTTTTATTTGGGTAAAATACGACATTTTTGTGTGGGCAGGCGTTTTTTTTGTATTGGCCATCGGGGGCTTGGTGTGGGGACTATGGCAGCATCATCACCCCCGTAAATCTTCGCTTTTATGATTACTTCTGACACCTTATTGTTTTTTTTGAGTACGCTTGGGTGGTTCAATGGGCTGCTTTTGAGCGCGTATTTTTTGTTTTTCAACAAACAGAAATCGCTTTCCTACGCTCTTTTTGGCGCACTTTTGCTGGTGTTGAGCATTCGCATCAGCAAATCGGTGATATGGTATTTCAAGCCTGACTTACCCGTTTTTTTCATACAACTTGGTTTGGCGGTCTGCTTTTTTATTGGGCCGTTGCTCTTTTTTTACCTCAAATCTTCGCTTGAGCAGACGCCCAAAATGCCAATGTGGTGGCAAGTTACGCTGAATGGTTGTGTTGCTTTTGTGCTGGTTCTGCTCGTGTTTTTTACCGCATCGTCGCAGTTAGTTTTGTGGAAAAAATACTTCGTAAAATTGATTTATGGGCAGTGGTTGCTGTGTGTTTTGGGCAGTGGGTTTTTGTTGAAACCGATTATTTTAAACCTGCTATCTTCCACCAAAACCACCCCACTCAAACCCCACGACAAGTGGCTTCTGGGGGTTTATTTGAGCCATCTGATGATTGTGGTGAGCTATGTGCTGTCGTATTTCAACGTCCTCAATATCGCTTACATCACAGGCGCGGTGACGTTTACGCTGCTATTGTACCTCAACGTTTTGATATTGCTCTATCGCAAAAAGACCGATGATTTGTTTTCGCCCGCACCCGAAAAATACAACCAAAAGAAAATCCAAGATACCGAAGCAAAGGCCCTGATTAGTAGGTTAGAAAAAGTATTGACCCAACAAGAAGTCTATAAAAATCCCGACCTGAAACTATCTGATTTGGCGGCGATGTTGGACCTGTCAACTCATCAGCTCTCGCAATTGCTCAACGACAACCTTCAAAAGAGTTTTTCGACTTACCTCAACGAGTACCGCATCCAAAAAGCCTGTGAACTCATCGCCGCCGATACTGACTTGAAAGTGGAAGGCATAGGCTACGAGGTGGGGTACAATGCCAAATCCACGTTTTTTGCCGCCTTCAAAAAAGTCACGGGGCAAACCCCGAGTCAGTACAAAGAAGTTTTTTGTCCAAAATTATAATTTCAGACCACTACGTTTGGGTTGTCGCCTACTTTTGCCCCGTCCGTATCTCACGGATTTTAGCAAAAATGTATCACTAAACAACATGACAACCATGAAGCACACATTCATTTTTCTGTTTCTGTTATTGCCTCTTTGGGGCGTGAGCCAAGCCTCCAAAATTTTGATAGTAGTGAGCGGCTACGGCAAAGACGCTGGCAAGGTACGCCCAGGCTACGAGTTTGACGAATTTTCGCAAGCGTACTTGATGTTTACGACCAATGGGTTTGAGGTAGAAGTAGCGAGTCCGAAGGGCGGGCGCGTAGAGGCGGGCGAACTCAACAAAAGTAAACCTTACAATCAGCAAGTGCTGGCCAACGAGGCGGCGATGCAACTACTCCAAAACACCAAACCGACGGCTTCGCTCAATGCCGCCGACTACGCCGCAGTGTATATTGTAGGAGGCAAAGGAGCCATGTTTGACTTGCCATTCGACCCGTCATTACAAGAGTTGATAGCTACGATGTACCTCAAAAACAGCGTAGTAGCAGCCGTTTGTCATGGTCCTGCGGCCTTGGTTAATGTCCAACTCAACGACGGTAAATACCTCATCGCTGACAAAACCGTTGCGGGTTTTTGTAATGAAGAAGAGCAGATGTTTGGCAAAAAATGGAAAGGGGAGTTTCCGTTTTTGTTGGAAGATAAGTTGAAATCACGCGGGGCAATTTACCAAAAAACAGACCCTATGCTCCCGCAGGTGAGTATTGCAGGAAAGCTTATTACTGGTCAAAACCCATACTCTACGGTGGCACTGACCGAAGAAATCGTCAAAGCACTGGGCAAGCAGCCCGTTGCGCGCAAACCTTACGCCGACGAAATGAGCATGAACCTTGTCAAAAGGGCCATTGCGGGAGAGTGGGCTTGGGCAAAAGACGAACTTGCGCAGCATAAAGCATCGTATGATTTAGAATTGATTGCTGTTTACGGTTATTACCGATCTACGTTTGCCAAAGACGATAAAAAGACGACCCGACTGGCATTGGACATCATGGAATTGGCCACTCCCCACTACTACAACCCCAATTTACAGCTGGCCCAGGCAATGTGCTACAAAAATTTGGACGATAAAGCCGCCGCCAAAAGATTGTTGGAGGATTTGGTGAAAAAAGAGCCGCAACTGGAAGAAGCCAAAAAGCGATTGGCCGAACTGCCATAAATATTTCAGCCACGAGTATTGTACGCTTATTTATCAAACTGTTCGCGTATTTTTGCGACAAACAAACCGCCGCAAATGCAACGATACGCTTGGCTACTGATAACGTGGATTTTGGGTCAAAATACGTTGGCCCAATCCACGTTGCCCGATTCTACTTTTTTTGTACGCACCCAAGGCCCGTTGGCCTATCTCAACTACGGTACGGGCGAAGATCGCCTCGGTGGTGCCAAAATGAGCTATTTGGATTCGCTCGTTTTACTCAAAGTCATCGGCAAGCACAAAGACCTTTATCGGGTGCGCCTCACCAATGGGCTTTCGGCTTGGATTCCCCAAAATCTCACCCGCTCCGATACCAATGTACGCCCACCTTACCAATATCTCACCACCTCGTGGCGCGTTTATGGCGACGACCGCTACGACTACGTCTCTATCCCGCTACCTGAGAGACTGCCGTATCGAAGTTGGCAAGAAATCAACCCGTCGCGTATTGTGGTTGATATTTTTGGGGCTACGGCCAACAGCAACTGGCTCACGCAGCTACGTTCTGCGCAGGAAATTGCCCACGTGGACTATGAGCAAGTAGCCGATGAGCAGTTTAGGGTCACGATTCACCTTCGTCACGCACAGCACTGGGGCTACGGCATCGGCTACGAAGGGCGGCGATTGGTGATACGAGTGGTGCGGCAGCCTGCCTCGCTACGCCTGCGCGACCTCACCGTAGCCATAGATGCAGGACACGGCGGCAGCAATCTTGGCGCACGAGGGTTGCGTTCCAAAGTGTTGGAAAAAGACTTAAATCTGAGTATTGTTCAATACCTTCGCCAAGAACTCGAAAGCAAAGGCGCGCGGGTTATTCTGACTCGTACCAAAGATACACTCGTGGGCAACAATGACCGCCTGCTCTCCCTCCGCGCCTTGCGCCCCGACCTGCTCATCAGTATTCACAACAACGCCGCAGGCGACACGCTGCGCGTGCGAGGTACCAGTACTTATTACAAGCACTTGGGATTTAGGCCATTGAGTCAGGCGATACTGACGCGGTTGCTTGATTTGAGTTTGGTCGAATACGGCAACGTTGGGCGTTTTAACTTTACCCTCAACGCACCCACCGAATACCCCAACGTTCTCGTCGAAGGATTGTTTATGAGTCATCCCGCCGACGAGGCTTTACTGCTCCAAGCCGATTTTCAAAAGCAGATGGCTCGCCAAATCCGCCGAGGTGTAGAAGATTGGTTGAAGACCGTTATGGCGCGAGCCATTTTTCGGCCTCTTCGATACTCCAACCTTTGCGGCGGGCGTAGTCTTCTACTTGGTCTTTGTGGATTTTGCCCACGGCAAAATACTTAGCCTCGGGGTGGTCGAAATACCAACCACTCACGCTGCTTGCAGGATACATGGCGTAGCTTTCGGTGAGTGTTATACCAATTTTATCCGCGTCTAACAACTTCCACATTTTGGCTTTTTCGGTGTGATCGGGGCAAGCGGGGTAGCCTGGCGCAGGGCGAATGCCGTCGTATTTTTCGGCGATAAGCTCTTCGTTGCTCAACGTTTCGTCTTTGGCGTAGCCCCAAAACTCCTTGCGGACGCGCTCGTGCATGAGTTCAGTAAAGGCTTCGGCGAGGCGGTCGGCTACGGCCTTGAGCATGATACTGCTGTAATCGTCGTGGTCGGCTTCGTATTTGGCCAATAATGCCTCAATGCCAATACCCGTGGTGACGGCGAAGGC
>JALOLW010000375.1 GCA_025455795.1 Spirosomataceae bacterium | reverse complement strand
TTCTTTCAATGATTTCCTGACTTCAGGCATATTTTTCCAATACTCATCTTCTGGGTTTTGAATAGCCAAATACAAATCGGCGGTATCGTTTAGGCTCCTTATCAATTCAAACACTTCTATTTTCGATTTGATATTCAATTTAATCGTCTTGAAGAGATGTTTTTTACCGACTGATTTGTGGATACTATTCCAGTAATATCGCAAGTAGTCTTCAAATTTTTGCTCCCCAAGTTTTCCGACTATTTTACTCCAAATATTTTCAAGTTCTTCTATCTCTGATATATGAGGTTTGGTCTCATCTACCACAGAGAATAGATAGTTTTTCAATAGGTCAGACGAGGATAATTGTATTCCTCTTGCATTTAATGTTTCAAAGACTTTGAAGGCGTTTATTTGGTCGGTAACTTCAATTGCAGTGAAAAACAACTTATCAACGATTTGGTCTATAAAACTGGCAAGTGATTCTCCTGATTTAAACTCTTTCTTAATTCGTTCATAATACCAAAGAAAGCATTCTCGCATATGTTTTTCGGAAGTATTGGTATGTCGAAGTGGTAAATCTTTTAAAATCACAATATGCTGTTTATAGTAGTCATCACTATTGCGATTGAGTTTTAACTTATTGTTAGAAATCAAAGTGACGGGGTCTATATATCCAATGTAACTATTCAGAAGGCTATCTTTTCTCTTACTATTATTGTCAGAATCAATGCCTGTATCTACCAAATCTTTTATGCTTTTTAGCGTAGCCAATACAAGTAGGCTCATAGTCGTAAGCCGTTGTTGTCCATCTATTATTTGAAAATTTTTATTGTCGGAGGTTTGTAGCACCAAATACCCCATATAATGTTCATTTTCCTCGTTTGTCAATAAGGTTTTTATATCCTGCCACAAATCGTCCCAATGCTCCGCTTCCCAAGTATAGTCTCTTTGAAATTTAGGCACTTCATATCGCAACCCATTGCCCATGAGTTGGCGATACGTTTTATTGGAAGTTCCTTGTATTCCTTTCATGTCTTTTGATAGATTTTGGATTAGTATTTACAAACCTACTAAAACTCACTTATAAAACAAAAGCACCTCTACTCTATGCCCCAAACTCACCGAAGCCGCAATCAGCTTTCTCAAAAAATGGATTGATGATGGGTTGTTGGAAAAATAAAAAAGCCCCACTGATAGCGGGGCTTTGAAAATGCAACTGAACCTTTATTGAACCAAAGCCACATTTACCATGCGTGATGAAGGTACTTCGCCAATCGTCACATTTTTTAAGGTCACTTTATCTCCTTGTTTGAGCGAAAGCGTGTATTGGCCCGCTTTTAGTTCTGAAATATCCAATTTGAGATGCACGATACTGTATCCTCTGTTGATTACCTCTGACATTACTGTACGATTTAGCTCATCCTGCATTTTTACTTCAATCCGCTGATTGGCTGGTTTTTCAATGTGTACTTTCAAGAAATACCCATTTTCTACGGGAAACGAAGCTACTCTGAGCGGTGCTTCGGGGTTGTTAGTAGTTTTGTCGTCGTTGGCTACGGCCAAAGAAGAAACAAATAAAGAGAATGCGAGAACGAATGCTGTTTTCATGATGATGAAGTTTTAATGTTTTGGTGTGTGTCTTTTGACACTGCAAATGTCTAATCCTAATGTTAAAACCAAATTAAAGCCAAATTAGAAATGGATTAAAAAGACAGCGACTTTCCCGCTATGTAGCCCGTCGTCCAAGCGGCTTGAAAATTGTAGCCGCCCGTAATGCCGTCAATATCAAGGACTTCGCCCGCAAAAAATAAGTTAGGCACAGCGCGACTTTCGAGGGTTTGGGCGTGAACATCGCTCAGCGCTACGCCACCGCAAGTCACAAACTCTTCTTTGAAAGTCGTCTTTCCGCGTACATCAAGCGGCAAATTGCTCAGGTTTTCTACCAATCGGTGCAGGTTTTTGGCGGGAAGGTCTGCCCAGCGCATCGTGTCGGGGATATGGGCGAAGGTGATGATTTTTTTCCACAAACGATGCGGCAGCCCAAGGGCGGGTTGGGTGGCGACAAACTTGCCGCGCCAAAACGGGTCTTTCTGGTGTTGGGCGAGGGTTTCGGTCAATTGTGCGGGTTTGAGGTCGGTAAAATTGACCAACGCCGTAAATTGATAGTCGCGCTCGGCCATTTCTCGCGCTCCCCAGGCCGACATTTTCAGCACCGCAGGGCCACTCACGCCCCAGTGCGTCACCAAAAACGCCCCCGTGTCCGACAATTTACTGCCCGCGATTTTGACTTGTACCTTGGCCACTGCCACGCCCATCAACTCACTCAGCGGTGATTGGGGAACATTGAATGTGAACAACGACGGCACTGGCGACACCAACTGCACCCCCAAGTCGGCAAGCCACTGATAACCTGATAGTTGTGGGTGTCCGCCCGTCGTTACAATGACACGGTCGGCGTGGAGGATTTCGTCGTTGGAGAGTCTCACTTCAAAGCCTCCTTCGCGCGGGTGTAATGCAGACACCCCCGCGCTGCACCGCACTTGTACGCCCGCTCGTGTGGCAGCTTGGAGGAGACAGTCAATGATGGTTTGGGAATCGTCGGTGGTAGGAAAAATGCGCCCGTCGGGTTCGGTTTTGAGGGCTACACCACGGTTTTCAAACCATCGGACGGTGGCGTGGTTGTCGAACTGCTCAAACAGTGGCCGCAAAAACTTCGCCCCGCGCGGGTAGCCTTTGAGAAGTTCGGGCAAGGTAGGGGCGGCATTGGTGACGTTGCAGCGTCCACCACCCGAAATACGGACTTTGTTCAAAACCGTTCGATTCTTCTCCAAAATCGTTACTTTCGCGTCGGCAAACGACTCGGCGGCGGTGATAGCCGCCATAAAGCCCGCCGCGCCGCCGCCTATGACAATGAGATGAGGTGACATATCGTTTGTAGCTATGAGCCACAAAAGTCATCATTTGTTTTTCTTCCACCAACAAAACACCAAATTCAATCCATGCACCGCAAAGGTTTTCGATGGGGTAATACCTTAGTTTTATTGTTGATTTTTATTGTGATTGGACTCGTACTGCACTACCGAGGGCGTACCAAACCGTTGGTGTCGTTTTGGAACGACATCAAAAGCGTATTGATTCGAGGCGAAAAGCCCAAAGGTGACAATCCCTACAAAAACCCCGAACCCGACGACGTAGCCACCGACGACCGCACCGCAAGCGAAGCCTCCGACGCGCGCCCCAAATCTAATACCTCCGAAGCCAAGGACGACCGCTCTTATTTGGAAAAAATGGGGGTAAAAACCTCGTCCGCGTCGGAGGATAATAGAGACGAGAAAACGGAGTCTGCGCCCTCAAACAGCACTTATTCGGGCGACTTGGGAAGTATCAAAGACCTGCAACTGCCCGCTTACGGCTCCAATGACCAAATTATTCGACATCGGCGGATTACGCTGCGCTACCGCGAGCAGTACGAACAGGCCGATTGGGTGGCTTATAAACTCACGGGCGACGAAGCCCGCGCTTACCTCTCGCGCGATGGCAACAAGTTTGTGCCTGACCCGCTCGTCAAAACGGGTTCGGCGGTTACATCCGACTACACGCGCTCGGGCTACGACCGTGGACATTTGGCCCCTGCGGGCGATTTCAACATCTCGCCCAATGACAAGCAAGATACGTTTTATATGAGCAACATCAGCCCGCAAGTGCCTGATTTTAACCGTGGTATCTGGAACGACTTAGAACTCAAATTCAGGGATTGGGCGCAGCGCGACGAAGAATTGTACGTCGTAACAGGGCCTGTTCTCAAATCTGGACTACCCACCATCGGGCGCAACAACGAAATCGCCGTGCCAGAAATGTACTACAAAATCGCGCTCTGTCTCACCGACAAACAACCACGCATGATTGGGTTTTTGATGCGAAACGAGTTTTCCAACGAGTCGCTGAAATCGTTTGTGGTGAGTGTGGATGAAATTGAACGACTGACGGGTATTGATTTTTTCAACCGCTTGCCCGACGCCGTCGAGCGCAAACTCGAAAGTAGCACCACCACCAAGGGTTGGTTTGCGTCCAGAAATTGATTCAATCCTTTTGAACAAATCTAACCATGAATAAAATTATTCTTTTTGTGTTGGTCTGCGCGGCTTCTTGGGTACAAGCCCAAACCCGTATTCTGTTTATTCCGCTCGACGACCGCCCGCCTTGTTTGCAGTTTCCCGTAAGGATGGGGCAGATTGGCCATGTCCAGCTCGTCGCGCCTCCGAGGGAATTGCTGGGGCGATTTACCACGTTTGGGCAGTCAGATGCCATCGTACAGTGGCTACAAACCCAAGATTTACAGCAGTTTGACGCGGCTATTGTTTCGATAGATATGTTGGCTTATGGTGGA
>JALOLW010000374.1 GCA_025455795.1 Spirosomataceae bacterium | reverse complement strand
CCGTTGGCGTTTGGGAAAGAGGTATTTTTTAACCCCGAAGTGCCACTCATTAGCGATGAAAACCGCCAAGCTATTTTGTTTGGACAATCACAGGCGCAACGCCTCCAACGGCGCATCGAACTGATTCAATACCTTACCTATCAAGGTCTTGAGACGCTGCCGATGACTATGGCCCCGCCTTACCGTGGGCTACACATCAATCCCGAGGTGTACGTGTTGGACGAGCGCGGCACGCGCTGGTACCAGTACGAATTTGACCAACCGCAGGGAATGTCGCGGGTGTTTGGACCTCTGACGCGCTACCGTTTTTATCATGCCAAAAACAACAATGTGCGCTGGGAGTTAGATTTTGACCGCCCACACCAACCCGCCTGGGATTATTTCCGACGCAAGTACCTCGAATGTCAGCAAAAGTACAATTTCGATTTTATGCGGGGGGATATGGCCCACGTCCAGATGCGACCCGACGGCGTACCCGCACAGTTAGATGTGTATTACGACCCGTTGTTAGCCACCAAAAAGCACGTCCAAAAATACAGTAAGCCGCAGTTTGCCTTTTATGCCGAAACTTTCCTCGCCCCGCCCGATACAATGGGCTACGGCGACGAACTCGCGCACTTGGAAGCCATCGAAGCCGACGCTACCCTTGGTGATTTGCAGTCGGTAGTCGTTGGTTCTAAGGAGTTTATGGAACGCTTTGCCAACTATACGCATTGGCTCAAAACGTGCCAGTTTGCTCCCAGTTTTACGGTCATCACTGCCGATAAAGACGACCCTCGTTTCGACGAATTTTATCGCACCCACAACCTCGTCCGCTATTTCATCGCGCTGTTTTTGACCGACATGACGAGTTATTACAGCTTGGGATTTGAAGTAAGAAACCTGCACTTCCAACGCGGCAAAAACGAAGAATACTCTAAACTGTACGTGTTTCAGATTCACGATGAAGCCGAAACCGACAAAGTCACGCACGGGCCGTTTTTATGGGGCGAGAATATGCGACAATTTGAAAGCCTCAACCGGTTGCGCTTATTTGCCGAAGAAATTTGGGCGCAAATTGCCCAAAAAGAAACAGCGTGGTTGTTGTCACCCGATGCTACTGCCGAGCGGCTTGTCGTCGCGTGGACACAGGCGCAAAATCCTCAATACGTGTTTGTGGTCAATTTTGACGCTGACAATGAGGCTGATATAGAAGATTTTATCAAACCTCAGTGGGAGTGGATTTTCGACACCGACCCCATCGCCCACCACCGCACTATCATGCCCCCCGCCAGTGGAAGGGTGTACAAGTTAAATGAGTGAATGCGCGAATGAATGAATGCGGGAATGGAGAAATGCGTAAATGAGTGAATGATAAAAAGCATTTTGGCAATGCTGCATTTTATTCATTTAAGCAATTCTGCATTTTATTCATTTAAGCATTTAGTCTATCCAATCGCATCGTTGAGAGAAGGAGTGCCAAAACGCTCCAAAGCCGCAATATGCGAGGCCAATGCACTCATAAAAGTAGGATTTTCCATGTATTCCAAACCAAATTCTTCGGCGGTTTGCTTCACAATAGGCGCAATGTTTGGATAATGGACGTGGCAGATTTTGGGAAAAAGGTGGTGTTCTACTTGAAAATTCAGCCCGCCCAAGTACCAAGAAAGCAGTTTATTGTCGCGCGAAAAATTGACCGTCGTTCGGAGTTGGTGAATCGCCCAATCATTTTCGATGATGCCGTTTTGGGGAATGGGATGGTCGGTACCTTCTACGGTATGGGCCAACTGAAACACCACGGTGAGTACAATTCCTGCGATAAAGTGCATCAACAAAAAGCCCAAAATCACTTGTCCCGCCGAGATACCCAACATGATGGGAAGACCAATGATAACGCCAAAATAAAGGATTTTATCGAAAATAATTTTGGCCAGCATCCACCCATTTTCAGACTTAGAATCGGTATTGACGCCCGACTGCATGAACTGAAAATGCTGCACAAAGTCTTTGGCTACGACCCAGTAAAGCGTGAGAATCCCGTAAAAGACAAAAGCGTAAAACTTCTGAAATTTATGAATAGGCTTGGGGGCTGCGTGGGGTGAAAACTTAAGGATAGCGCGGTCTTTGATGTCTTCGTCGAGTGGTACGATATTGGTAAACATATGGTGTAGCACATTATGCTGCATTTTCCAGTTGCACACCGACCCACCGGCCAAGTTGAGGGTATGCCCCATCCACTTATTGACGAGCTCATTGGCCGAATACGCCCCATGGTTGGCGTCGTGCATGATGCTCATTCCGATACCCGCCACGCCAAAGCCCATCAAAGCCCACAGCAACAAGCTCAAAGGCCAAACGGGTTGAAAAACCAAGAGCCACACAAAAGGTACAAAATAGCAAGCGAGCAGAATGACGGTTTTCCAAATCATCGTCGCATTGGCGTGTTTGGAAAGGTTGTTTTCTACAAAATACGCATCAACGCGGGCTTTAAGGGTAGAGAAAAACTGATTTTTGTCTTTATTAACAAAACGGATACGAGATTTGGCTTTCATTAAGGTTAGTGCTAAGAGAAAAATGAATGACTCGTAAAAGTAACCTTTTCAGTCCATACAACCTATTGAATTGACTAAAAATATGACCCGTGACGCCGAAATATATTTCACCGATGGCTGCGGTCGGTGTTCGTTGGGAGGGACTCCCGATTGTAAAGTACACCGTTGGCAGAAAGAATTGGCGGCCCTAAGAAGGATTTTACTCAGTTGTGGACTGACAGAAGAATGTAAGTGGGGAGTGCCTTGCTACACTTTTCAGCAAAACAACGTCATCCTACTCGGCGCGTTTAAAGATTACTGTTTCATTAGTTTTCTCAAAGGGGCTTTGATACAAGACACCGAAGGGATTTTGAGCAAACCTGGCGAAAACACCCAAGCCGAGCGTGTGGTTCGGTTTACGGAGGTGAAAGAAGTTGTAGTCAAAGAAGCGGTTTTGAAAAGTTATGTTTTTGAGGCCCTCGAAATCGAAAAAGCTGGGTTGAAAGTGCAGTACAAAAGCACTGACGATTTTGAAATTCCCGAAGAATTGCAAACAAAACTGGCCTCAAACCCTGCTTTCAAAACCGCGTTTGAGGCTTTGACTCCTGGCCGAAAAAGGGGCTATTTGCTGCATTTTTCTGCGCCCAAACAAGCCAAAACGCGCGAAGCAAGAATTGATAAATACACGCCACAGATTCTCGCGGGCAAAGGACTACATGATTAGTTATCCGTCAGAGGTGATGTACTGACTGCCCTTTCA
This sequence comes from Spirosomataceae bacterium, assembly GCA_025455795.1. Classification (GTDB taxonomy): domain Bacteria; phylum Bacteroidota; class Bacteroidia; order Cytophagales; family Spirosomataceae; genus Runella. The sequence goes on along the minus strand of JALOLW010000374.1, from coordinate 1,106 downwards.
TTCAGGCTTTTTGCAACAACGTCAGCAGTTTTCGGTCTAATTTTTGACCGTAAAAATCTTCGTAGGCTACGTCTGTACGCCCCGAATTGAGTACCCCAAAAGCCCCGTCAAACTCCCAAAGCGCAAACCCGATGCCATTGTCGGAGAGAATGCCGAGCAAATCGCCAAACCACGCCAAGAACACATCGTGCGGGGTGCGATTGAAGCAGCCACATTCGCCACAATGAACGCCCGTCCCGCTGTTTTTGAGGTCAATCCACGGTTTCAGCTTGGTCTCGAGCATGGCACGACTGAGGTATTGGTCGCCCACTTGTCCGGGCCATTTGGGAGTGGGGAGGCTGTCGGGGTCACGATAGACCCAAGTAGCCTTGTAGTGCGAGATAATGGCGGGATTGTAGCCTCGACAGCTTTGCCCCACGTCCAAATCTTCAATCCCTTCAATGACATCATTACCCACGTTGTTGCCGTCGGCGATGACGAGGTGTTTTTTATTGACACCCTTGATGGTATTGTAGGCGGCCACAATCAATTTTCGGTAGGTTTCGGTCGGTAGTTTGGTCTTTTTGCCAAGTTGGTCGTTCATGTCATCGCGCCACGATGGCTCGTTGAGCAGGTCAAACGAGATTTTTTTCGGGGATATTTGTTGGAAACGCTTGGCCCAAAACGCCCAATGATGGCAAAAATCGGACAGGGCTTGCTCGCTTGTCCAAAGGTTGTAGGGTTCGACAAAACCCGCGTTGATGCAGTAGCCTGGCGCGCGGTGGAGGTTGATAGAGACGTGGTGGTGGTATTTTTGGGCGAGATACACCAAGTTTTCGATTTTGTCGGTCATCTCAACGTTGAAATTACGCATGTCTTCCACCCGGATGTTTTGGGTACGGTCAAAACTCAAGTAGGCTGGATAAGCGATAGGCACCCGCACAAAATTGAAACCCCAATCTTCCATCCATTTGAAATACTCCTCGCCGTTTTTGATACGCCCTTTGGTGGGGTCGGGGTTGAAGAAATCCAACACGTTGAAGCCTTTCCATTGGGGCAGTTTGTTTTTCTTTTGGGCCCACACATCAGCACTACCCGTAGCTACCACGGCGGCCGTTAAGGCACTA
>JALOLW010000032.1 GCA_025455795.1 Spirosomataceae bacterium | reverse complement strand
CTCAAACATGATAATAGACAAGTTCAATTCTTTTTGAACTTGCTCAGTTTGAATACCCATACCTTTCAATACAAAGTCTTTGGCCATTCTCTGGGTAAGCATGCGTTGCTTACCAGAGGTATTGACGGCAGCAGCAGGAGTCAATTCGGCAATTGTTTGTGCAACAGAACACAGGGAGGCTGCTACAAAGAGTGCAGCTAAAAAAATGAAGCGTTTCATAAGTAGTAAAATTATTTATTTATAGGTTATTTGGAGATTTTAACAAAAAATGATTGTTAATACTTATTTTTTTAATGCAAAAATTAGCATAAATACTTATTTTTTATGAAAAATTGTAAAAATACGTATTACTTCGTCGCAAATATAAGTATTTTTACGTTCTCGGTTAGTTATTTTTTGCTCAAAAATATGCTGAATTAATAATCATTTTATCTGATTTAACAGATGAAAAGCAAACCCTGAACCCATGCTCTTTTTTGTTAAAAATCTTTAAAAGCACTTCATAATCACCGCTTGATTGGCGCGTTATTGAAATAAATCTCTATTTTTGCAACGTAAGCAGTAAAAAAACATTCCTCGTTCATGCGCTTGAAGAAGAAAAAAGTGGGTAGCTACCCCAACGCCATGATTATTGCCAGTTTGACGGCAGCCTTGTTTTTGATAGGGTTTTGCGGACTGTTGGTTGTACAATCCAAAAAGCTCATTTCGATCATCAAACAAAACATCGAAGTCAGGGTGATGCTCGACAAAGAGCTGGATTCTACCAAAGTCGCTACGATTCAAAAGACCATTGCCGCTAAATCTTTTGTGTTGCGTACTAACGGGCAGCCACAAGTCATTTTCTTTTCCAAAGACCAAGCCGCCAAGGAGTTTATAGCCGATACCAAAGAAGATTTTACGGCTTTTTTGGGTGACAATCCCCTCCACGACAGCTATCGAGTGCGCCTCCAAGAAGATTTTTTTGAAGAAGTAAAACTTCGCCAAATCAAAGCCGAATTGGAGAAAATAGAAGGTGTAACCGAAGCGGTCTATCAAGAAAATTTAGCCGACCAAATCAACAAAAACTTGACGAAAGCGTACCTTATCTTGGCGACTTTTGCCGTGATTATGCTCGTCATCATTGTGTTGTTGATGAACAATACCATCCGATTGGCACTTTATTCTCAACGCTTCCTGATAAGAAGTATGCAGTTGGTTGGGGCCAACAACTCGTTCATCCAAATGCCTTTTCTCAAAAACGGGGCCATTCAGGGCTTGATTAGCGGTCTGATTGCGGCGGGGTTGATTGTGGCCTTGCAACAACTTTCATTGCGCTATGTTGAGGGGCTTCATATTTTGCAAGAGTACGAGAAACTGGCCATTATCTTGGCAGGTGTGCTTATTTTGGGGGTTTTGATAGGGGTAGCAAGTACGTATCAATCCCTCGCCCGATACCTCAAAATGACCTTAGACGACTTGTATTGATATTGTAACAAACAATAGCCTCATCTCAAATCAATCAACTCCCCTTCGAGGCGGGGAGCTTTTTACAAATATGAAAAAGAACGCACTCCCTTTTGGGAAAAGCAACTACGTATGGATGCTTGTTGGCATCGCTCTCATTCTGGGAGGCTTTTTTATTATGACACTCGACAGTGCCGAGTTTGGCTTCGGTACATTGGGCTTGACCGTCGGGCCGTTGGTCGTGATGTCGGGCTTTGTTGTGGAGTTTTTTGCTATCCTTCGTAAACCACAGTAAATGAATCTCCTCCAATCTCTCATCCTCGCCATTGTCGAGGGCATTACCGAGTACCTACCTATTTCTTCCACGGGACATATGATCTTGGCTTCTTCTTTCATGGGAATTGCCTCCGACCCGTTTGTGAAGTTTTTTACCGTTGCCATTCAGTTGGGAGCGATTTTGTCGGTGGTGGTGCTGTATTTTAAGCGTTTTTTCAAAAGCCTTGACTTTTATTTCAAACTTGTAGTGGCGTTTATTCCAAGTGCCATCTTCGGTGTGCTGTTGAGCGATGCCATAGATGCCCTGCTTGAGAGTCCACTAAGCGTAGCGATTGCGCTGGTCGTAGGTGGTGTGATTTTACTCTTTGCCGACAAGTGGTTCAATCGCCCCGTTATCCAAGATTCGGATGAGATAGATTACCTAACGGCGTTAAAAGTGGGCTTTTTTCAGTGTTTGGCCATGATTCCAGGCGTATCTCGCTCGGGTGCCACCATTGTTGGGGGCATGTCACAGCGACTTTCACGCAAGGCCGCCGCCGAGTTTTCTTTCTTTTTGGCCGTACCAACGATGTTTGCCGCCACTGCCAAAAAAGCCTACGATTATTACAAAGGTGGCTTGGTGCTGACCGACGACCAAATCAAGCTCTTAGCCGTGGGCAACGTTGTGGCTTTTGTGGTAGCTATGCTCGCCATCAAATTCTTCATTGATTATTTGACCAAATACGGCTTCCGATTGTTTGGTTGGTATCGCATCATCGTGGGCGGAATTATTTTGGCGTTGCTGTTGGCAGGCTATAATCTTCAAATCGTGTAGCTACCACCAACGATAAAAAATCCCCGCGCGGATTTGTAGCGTCGAAGCGTCTGAGATGCCTTCGCTTTCCCATTGAAAGGGCAGATATTGATAATTGGCACTTGCTTCAAATCCCAACTTTCCTTCTTTTTTGGGCTGTATGCGTACTCCTGCCCCCACTTGCCCCACGAGTTTGAAGCCGTCAGTACCCGTAGGAAGGCTACCGTAATAGTTGATTAGATTGGCAAATGCTGCGCCCGCTCCTACTTGTACGTAAGGACGCACGGGCGCATTGACTTTGGCCAAGTGGTAGCTCCCCGTCAGCAGAATAGGAGTGGCTGAAAAAGTACGTGTTTGTACTGCCGAAATAGCCCCGTCTTCAAAAACCTGAACTTCGCGCGGGAGACGATGCTTGAAATAGGTCGAACCCGCCGACAGTCCAACTGAGAGATTGTTTTGCGGAAAAACAAAATCCATCGCAAGACCATAATTTCGCAACGTGCTTTGATTCATGTATTCCTTGAAAGTACCCATAGGCATTGCCAACCCACCCGTGAACGACACGCGATAAGTGGTATAACGTTCATACGGTGAGGGGCGTTTGAAAAGCTGCGGACGCTCTATCACTTGCTGCGCCAAGACCGAAGTAGCAAGCCCCCAAAACAACAAGAGCGTTTTGAGTATTTTTGGATTTACTATATTCAAAATGAATGAGATATTCATGGCTTTTTAGTTTTTGTTGATGTAGGAAGATTGGCTAAAAATAGCCCCAATCATGCTGTTGAACAAAGTGTCATCCAACAGCCCATTGCCGCGAATTTGGGCGTTCCAAATTGCACGGGGTTGTTGGCCGTTGAGCGCATTTTTTCGGTCCACAATTTCCACGTACCAATACGTTTCCGACGATTGTACCACCGAAACGCCGCCTCCCCAGCCCCAGCCAGGTCCCCAACCACTGCCCCAACCCCAGCCCGCGCCCCAAGTAGGGTCCCAAAGCCAGGGGTTAGGATTGGCAACAAGATTGTTTTGGGTATTGGTAATTCCGATGATATTCATGGCCAAATCAGGCGATTGATGGCGCATCACTTGTCGGTAGCCTCGTTGGGTCATGTTGGTCGTGACAAGATTGACCATGCGCGACGCACGCGGGTCGTTCCAGATGCCAGAGCGTTGGTTGTTGAGGGTAAGTACGCTGTCGGGCAGGGCAAAAGTGGCGTAAGACTTCCAGTTTACGCCTGACTGTACATTGGTGATAAAGACCTGTGAATCTTCGGCGCTGAGGTCTTTGATGGGGTCGGGGTTGCAAGCGGCAACAAAAGCCACCAGCAACAATGAAAAAAGGATCGGTTTCATCTGATTGAGGCCACGAGGGCGATTGATAGGTGTAGAATTAAACTGATTTGGCGATACATTGGTTTAAACGAATTTTGTTCTCAAATCATTTTGTGGAAGGTGTCAAACATACAAAAGCCCCCGATGAGGATTTCGCTTCATCGGGGGCTTTGCACGGGTTTTGTCTTAACTATCGTAGCTTACGCCGTACTGTTTCAAAACATCGGCAGGAACACCCTCCCAATTGTTGGGGCGGTTGCCAACGTAGCCCAGGTATTTGAAGCCAATTTCAGTGGTAAAATAGCCCGTTGCGGTGAGATTACGCATCAGATTGAAAAACGACACGCCCTGACTCATTTCGGGTTTGGCTTGTTCGGGGTAGGCGATTTGGTCGAGCAAAGCCGTTTGCTGATTTTTGGGGCAACCAATGAATTTTTTGCCAAACTGTTTGAGCGATTGATTGTCGAGCCACGCCAACCCGCCGCGCATTGGAGTTTGGTGCTGTGGCATGTCTTTGACAATAAACTCAATAAACTCAGGTACTTTGGCTTCCAACGCGCCGCCGTGTTGAGCATCGGCAGGGATGATGTAGTTGGACAAAACCCTGATGGTTTGCATTTCGTGAGGATTGAAAAATACTTTGGCGGCTGTTTCAGCGTCTTTGGCACGCTCGGCGGCACTTTTACCATTTTTGAAATCCTCCAAAGCAGGGACGGTTGATTTTTTAGGCACATCGGCTTGCGCCTCGGTCGTGGCGATAGTGGCGGTCAAGGTGCCGATGGACAATGCTTTGAGTGTATCTCTGCGTTTCATTTTTGTTCAGTGTTTTAAACTACAAATTAGCCTTTTTCTTCTGGTCAATGATGTACTCCGAAGCGCGCATCGAAAGGGCCAAAATCGTCCACGTGGGGTTTTTGTCGGCTTGCGATACAAACGTACCCGCATCGGCCACAAATACGTTGGGTGCGTCGTGCAGTTGAGAGTAGCGGTTGGTAACGGACTTCGAGGGGTCATCGCCCATGCGGGTCGTACCTACTTCGTGGATGATGCGCCCGGGTGCGGCCAAGCCGTAGTTGGTGTCAGCGCCGGGTTTGCGGCCCAAGGCCACCCCACCGAGCGACGCGATGATTTCCTCAAACGTATCCTGCATATGTTTGGCCTGCTTGATTTCGTATTCAGACCAATTGTAGTGAAAACGCAGCACTGGAATACCGTATTTGTCCACCAAGTTGGGGTCAATCTCGCAGTAGTTGTCTTCGCGGGCGATTGCTTCACCGCGTCCTGACATTCCGATACCCGCGCCGTAGAAGCGCGTGTAATCTTCTTTCAACGCCAATCCATAGCCTCCTGCGGGCTTCATTTTGCCATCTTTGCCAGGATATTTGCCGTTTTGATTTTCCATGCCGAACCCAAATCCATAGCCGGGCATCCCCATGCCACCACCGTATTCGATGTGATAGCCACGAGGGAAATCCAACTTTTTGTCGTTGAGCCACCAAGGCGTATAGACGTGCATTCCGCCCACGCCGTCTTCGTTGTAGCGTTTGCGGTCCATCAAATGCGGTAAAAACGCGCTACGGCTCGCACCCGTCGAATCGTGGAGGTACTTGCCCACCAATCCGCTCGAATTGCCCAAACCTTTGGTATGGCGCGAAGACTTGGAGTTGAGCAATAAACGTGCTGTTTCACAAGCACTTGCGGCCAGTACGACCGTTTTGGCACGAACGGTATATTCTTGCAAATTGTTTTTATCCACGTAAGAAACTCCCGTGGCTTTGCCTTCGGTATCGGTGATGACCTCCCGCGCCATCGCGTTGGTAAATACCTTCACATTGCCCGTTTTGAGAGCTGGTTTGACCAAAACCGAAGACGACGAAAAATCGGCGTAGGCTTGGCAGCCACGGTTGCATTGATGACAGTAGAAACACGAACCACGCTCATTGTTGATGGGTTTTGTCAAAATCGAAAGCCGCGACGGAATGACAGGAATGTTGAGTTTTTTGCCTGCTTGCTTGATAAACAATTCGTGCAAACGGGGCTTTGGGGGCGGCAAAAAGATACCATCGGGTTCGTTGTGGATGTTCTCGACACTCCCAAAAACGCCAATCAGTCTATCCACTTTGTCGTAGTAGGGCTTCACGTCGTCGTAGCCGATGGGCCAGTTGTCGCCCAAGCCATCTACATTTTTGCGCTTGAAATCAAGCGGACCAAACCGCAACGAAATCCGTCCCCAGTGGTTGGTACGACCGCCCAGCATCCGTGAGCGAAACCAGTCAAATTGGGTGCCGTTTTTGCGGGTGTAAGGCTCGCCATCAATTTCCCAACCACCCCAAGCAGCGTCAAAATCGCCAAAAGAGCGTAAGGTACTGGCGCCGCGACGGGGCGATTCCCAAGGGTTTTTGAGTTGGGTGATGTATTTGGGGTCGGCGGGGTCGTACCACGGACCGGCTTCGAGTAAGGCCACCTTGGCGCCAGCTTCGGCGAGTATTTTGGCGGCCATTCCGCCGCCAGCCCCAGAGCCTACGATACACACATCATAGACGGTGGGTTGTTCTTTGATTTGAAACGACATAGCTTTGAAAAAGGTCTTGGTGTAATAGATACAATAGCATAAAGTAAAACAACAAAGATTGTTACTTGTAATCTGAAAAGCGTTTTTTTGATACTTTTGTTGTTTCTAATTGATGTCTATGATGTTTTCTCTTTCTAACAAGGTAGCACTTATCACAGGCGGGGCCAGCGGCATAGGCTTGGCCATGACCGAGACCTTCGCCAAGCAAGGGGCGCACGTGCATATCCTTGAGCTCAATATCACCGAAGCGGAGCAAGTGGCGCAACGCTTACAAGCAGAGGGCTTGCAAGCAACAGCCCATCAGGTGGATATTGCCAAACAAGAAATGGTGTTGGCCTGCGTCAATGGCATCGCCGCGACCCAGCAAATTGATATTTTGGTCAACAACGCGGGCATCGCACACGTGGGAAAAGCCCACACCACTTCCGAAAGTGATTTTGACCGCATCATCAATGTCAATGTCAAAGGAGTGTATAACTGCCTGTTTGCGGTGATTCCACATTTTCAAGCGCAGGGAGGAGGCGTCATACTCAATACCGCCTCTATTGCCGCTTCTGTCGGTATTCCCGACCGTTTTGTGTATTCGACCAGCAAAGGGGCGGTGTTGGCTATGACATTGTCGGTAGCCAAAGATTATTTGAACGACAATATCAGATGCAACAGTATTTCGCCCGCGCGGGTACACACGCCTTTCGTGGACGGGTTTATTACCAAAAATTATCCAGGCCAGGAAAAGGAAATGTTTGAGAAACTTTCTAAAACCCAGCCGATTGGCCGCATGGCCAAACCATCAGAAATCGCGGCGTTGGCGTTGTACCTTTGTTCGGACGAAGCAGGGTTTGTCACGGGCTGCGACTACGTGATTGACGGGGGGTTTGTCAAACTTAATAACTGAGGCAAAACGGAGAAAGGAATACGGTGGAACGGAAAATGGAGGGTGGGCGCACAGGGCAATAACCTAATAACAAATAACGATTGCTTTAGAACTCAACATGAAGCGTTATATTTTCATATTGTTGTTGCTTGGTTTGAATTTGATGGCGCAGTCAAAAGGCACTGATTTGAAGTATGCTGATTCGCTTTTCAAGCACGGGCGACAAAACGAGGCGAGCCTTATTTACGAAAAATACATCGCTCAAGCTCCGAACAAAGACCTTGTACCGCTGCCTATTTACTATAAGGTGGCCTACATGAGCGAGAAACGCAACGACTACGCCAAGGCTTTGTACTATCTCAGTTTGATTTATAACCGTCAGCCGAAACAGGTGGTGATGAATAAAATCAACGAAATCGCGTCGGCCAACGCATTACAAGGGTTTGAAGTAGATGATTTCAGTTTTGTTTTTCTCTTTTTCAGGAATTACTCCATTTATCTTACCCTCTTTTTGCTGTCGGCAGGGATTTATACCTGCGTGGTTTTGTGGCAAAAATATCGTCAGAACGAACCCATTCGGAATCGTCATAAATGGGTGCTTGTGGCGTATTTGATGGCGTTGTTGCTGCTGCTCAATCTGCCCTCGTCTTATCAAATAGCGATTGTAAATAAGTCACCAGTGTATATGCGAGAAATGCCTTCGTCGGCGGCGCCTGTCAAATGGACCATCACAAAAGGAAACAAATTGGTAATCATCGGAGAAGAGGATGAATGGTGGCAAATTTGGTGGGAACAAAAAACGCTATATGTCAGAAAATTAGACGTTTGGAAGATTGGTTGAGGGAAAAATCTTGAAAAATGTTGCGTATTCGTAAAGAAAGTGGTATTATTGCAATCATAACAAAAACAAATATCCTAATTCCATGAAGAATCTAAAGAAATCTTTACCCGTTTTTATGGCGATGTTGTTGGTGGGCGCGATGATAGGATGTAGCGATAAAGGCCCCCACACTAATCCTGAAGTGAAGTTTGAAGCCACATTGAGCGGTGCCAATGAGGTACCTCCCGTGACTTCGAGCGCCTCGGGTCGGATGGAAGGTGTTTATAACAAAACGACCAAGACACTCACATTTACGATTACCCATTCGGGACTGACACCCACCGCAGGGCACTTCCACAGTGCCAATAGCTGGGAAAATGGCCCCGTAGTATTTACATTTCCAAGCCTTCCTTCACCTATTCAAGGTACTTGGACGTTGAATCAGCAACAAGAGAATTTGCTATTTTCTGGTTTATTATACGCTAATCTCCACACGGCGGCCAATCGCGGAGGCGAGATTCGCGGGCAGGTCAATATGGTTGAATTTAATACTTGGCGTTCTTCAAGAAAGTAAACTTGAAAAGACAACAAAAAAGGAGGCTGCTTTTGAAAGTAGCCTCCTTTTTTGTTGTCCAATGAGCTTGATACAACTCCCGTTATTTTTTAATTTCGCTGAGGCCACTACATTTGAGGAGAGTTGATAGGTTGTCATCACTGGGATAAGCGATGATTCCACTCTCAGTACTTGTTAGTTATTTTTTTATAAACCTAACACGCTTTTGATCAACGTTTTAGGTTTTTTGTTTTCTTTTTTACCAATGGTTTTTATGTTTCAAACAACCACCAAAACGGCCTATTCACATCCACAACCTTTGTTGCAACCTGATTTTTTTTTGATGAATTCTCCCCGCAGGCGATTGCCTACGTAAGCAATGGCACTTACAAACAGTAGCCCAACGACGATTTGCTCCCACATAGTTTTATTGGCGTCTTTTCTTTTTCCGAAAACGACATTTTGCGTAATTGCGTTCCTAATCAACCCTTACCTAATGCAAGTTTATGAAAAACAAAGAATATTCACTTTGGAGCCTGCCCGTCATTGTGGCGGCATTGGGCTATTTTGTCGATGTATATGATTTGATAGTCTTCAATATCGTGCGTGTGCCGAGCCTCAAAGACCTCGGACTCAGCCCCGAACAAGTATCGCTCAAAGGCGGGCAAATCTACAACTGGCAACAAGCAGGTTTGTTGTTGGGGGGGATTTTGTGGGGAGTTTTGGCCGATAAACGGGGACGACTTTCGGTGCTTTTTGGGTCTATCGTGATGTATTCGGCGGCCAATATTCTGTGCGGCTTTGTGCAGTCGGCTGAGGTGTATGCGGTGCTGCGTTTCTTGGCGGGAGTCGGATTGGCAGGGGAACTGGGGGCAGGACTCACACTCGTGGCGGAGATTTTACCCAAGCACTTGCGTGGCTATGGTTCGTCTATTGTTGCAAGCGTGGGACTTTTGGGGGCGGTGGTGGCTTTTCTAACCAATAATCTCTTCGATTGGCGTACTACCTATTTTGTGGGAGGAGGATTGGGACTTTTGCTTTTGTTGCTGAGAGTCAATGTGTTGGAGTCAGGGATGTTTCACCAAGCGAAGCAAACCACTAACCAACGAGGCAGTATGTTGGCGTTTTTCAACAATCGTCGGCGGTTTTGGAAATATCTGCGCTGTATTGGGGTGGGCGTTCCTACGTATTTTGTGATTGGGATTTTGGCCACTTTTGGCAACGAATTTGGGCAGGCATTGGGGTTGGAAATCGTTTCGGGCAAGTGCGTGTTGTACGTTTTTGTGGGGACAGTCCTGGGCGATATGTTCAGTGGTGTGCTGAGTCAATGGCTCAAATCGCGGCGCATGGCCATCGGTGTGATGATTACGATGACGCTTTTGGGGGTGGCTACTTACCTGTACGCGGGGATTCAGTCGCCTGACATGTTTTATGCGGTGTGTGGCTACATGGGCTTTTCGATTGGGTATATTGCCATGTTTTTGACCGTGACCGCCGAAAGTTTTGGGACGAATCTTCGGGCAACGGCTACTTCTACCGTGGCCAATTTTGTGCGGGCTACCACCCTGCTTACCTTACCATTGTTTCAGTATCTCAAACCCACTTTGGGCGTGATTGCAGCAGGAGGCTTGGTGGCGTTGATTTGCTTTGCGATTTCGTACTTGTCACTGCTGCTCATGGAGGAGACATTCCACAAAGAGCTGGATTATGTAGAGTAGGGGAGCAGTGGTCAAAGCTATTCAACAAAAAAGCCCGCTCTTGCGGGCTTTTTTGTTGTCGGGAAGTTATCGTATTACAATATCAAATGGCAGTCGGGCTTGCGTACCTTCCATTTGTTGAAGTTTTTGGAGGGTTTTGAGATAGGGGGCAAAATCACCCAGTTTCTCTTGCAAGATGCGTTCCTCGGCCTCGCCCGTAAATTTGGTAAAGAACTCCTCAAATACATTCTTCTCGGCGGGGTAGCGTACTTTATAGTCGTCTTTTTTGAGTTTGGCGGCTTGGGCGGCGAGTTCGATGGCCTTGTCCAATCCCCCAAATTCGTCCACCAATCCGTTGGCTTTGGCCTCTCTTCCCGACCACACGCGCCCAGAGGCGAGCGATTGGAGTTTGGCAAGGGGCATTTTACGACCTTCGGCGGCTTTCTTGGTAAACGTAGCATAAATATTTTCGGTGCTGCGTTGGAGGCGGTTGTTTTCAAAAGCCGTCATGTCGCGCGTCACGGTGGGCCAGTCGGCGTGGGCGTGGGTATTGACACGGTCGAAGGTGATACCCAGCTTGTTACGGAATGTTTTTTCAAAATTGAACAACACACTAAACACCCCAATCGAACCCGTGATGGTGTTGGGTTGAGCCACGATTTTGTCGCAACCCATCGCCATGTAATAGCCCCCCGAAGCGGCCACGTCGGACATGGAAGCGATGACGGGTTTTTCTTTGCGGGTCAGTTGAATCTCGCGCCACATCACATCAGAAGCCAAAGCCGAGCCACCGGGCGAATTGATGCGAAGCACTACCGCTTTTACTCTTTTGTCTTTGCGGGCTTTGCGGAGTTCTTCGGCGATGGTCTCCGAACCAATCGTGCCGTCGCTGCTTTTGCCTGACATGATGGCACCCTCGCCCACGATTACCGCGATGCGATTGCTGCTGCTGCCTTCCTTGACGTGGCTTTCGGCTTTGAGGTATTTGCCCAAAGACACAAATTTGATTTTATCTTCTTCTTTGATTTTCAGTTCGTTGCGAAGGGCTGTTTCCACTTCATCGTAGTAGCCTATGTGTGTGATGAGCTTGTGTTTGAGGGCATCTTGGGGTGCATCTACGCTGAGAGAGTCGGCGAGGTTGTTGAGCAAAGCAGCGGTTATGCCGCGCGATTTGGCAATATTCTCGACCGTATGCGCAAAGACTTCATTGACGAGTGTTTGATTTTGGAGGCGGTTGGCATCGCTCATGTTTTCTCTAAAAAATGGCTCAACGGCACTTTTGTACTCACCTACGCGATACACCAATGGCTTGATTTCGAGTTTTTCGAGCGTGCCTTTGTAAAAATCATACTCGGCACTAAGACCGTTCCACTCCATCCCACCTGCGGGATTGAGGTAAATCTTGTCGGCGACCGAGGCCAAATAGTAGGCTTTTTCGGTCATTACTTCACCGTAGGCATAGATGAATTTTTTAGAGGCTTTGAAATCAATCAACGCATTGCGTACCTCTTCGGCAGATGCCCAACCAACCATCGGGTATTGGGCGTCTAAGTAAATCCCCTTGATGTTGGGGTCGGCTTTGGCGTTGGCGAGGGCGTCTTTGATGTCCAACAACCCCAACACATCTCCTTGCCCGCCCGAAAATTCAGCGAAAGGGTTTTCGACCGAAAGCTCTTGGATGGGGGTATTGAGGTTGATTTTTAACACTGAATTGGCTTCAACGGCGGTTTTTTCTTCTGACGAACCAATAGCGGCCATGATGCCAAAAAACAGGAAAAATCCAACGATAGAAAAAATAAAGAGCCCGACGATGGTCGCAAAAACGTATTTGATAAACTGCCACATAGCAATATTGAGTGATTGGGTGATTGGATGATTTAGTAATTGGGGATTGACAAAACTACGGACAGTATTATCCCTGCTCAAACCAGAGTGGGTTGAGTGGTGGAATGAAAGTACAAAAGGGAAAATGCTTAGACAAGTGCAGGGTACTCACTTGGATTGGCCTCCGACATGAGTGCATACACGGCCTCAAACACATCGTCGGTGCTGGGTTTTGAGTAGTAGTCACCGTCGGAACTGTACGCGGGTCGGTGTGGTTTGGCCGATACACAGCGGGGGGCGGAGTCGAGCCATTGGTAGGCGTTTTGAACATCCAGCACTTGCTGCATCATATAGCCCGTACCACCGCCGGGCATGTCTTCATCGGCAAAGATGACCCGATTGGTTTTTTTGATCGATTCGACGATTTGATGCGTCAAGTCAAACGGCAAAAGCGTCTGAACGTCAATTACTTCTATTTCGATTCCTACTTCAGAAAGCTGTGCAGCGGCTTCCATCACGATACGGCACATTGAGCCGTAAGTTACGACTGTCACGTCGCTACCCATACGGAGCGTTTCGACTTGGCCGAGCGGGATACAAAACTCGCCGAGGTTGGTCGGCATCGGTTCTTTGAGGCGGTAGCCATTGAGCGATTCTATCACGAGTGCGGGGTCATCGCCGCGCAGAAGGGTGTTGTACATTCCTGCGGCTTGGGTGAGGTTGCGTGGTACGCACACGTGTAGCCCTCGCAGACTGTGTATCATTGCGCCCAAGTGAGAGCCAGAGTGCCAGATTCCTTCCAACCGATGCCCGCGGGTCCGAATGATGACTGGGGCTTTTTGACCGCCTTTGGTACGGTAATGAAGCGTAGCCAAATCGTCGGTCAAAGTAGCGAGAGCGTAGTAAATATAGTCGAAATACTGTATCTCAACAATAGGGCGTAAGCCTCTGATAGCAAGGCCAATACCTTGGCCGATGATGGTGGTTTCGCGGATGCCCGTGTCGGTGACGCGCAGCTCCCCAAAAGCTTCTTGGAGTCCAGCAAAACCTTGATTGACATCCCCGATTTTGCCCACGTCTTCGCCAAGTGCTACGAGGCGGGGGTCTTTGGCAAACAGTGCCATGAAATTGTTGCGGACTACCTCGCGCCCGTCCACCATTTGAGGATTGGCGGGGTAGGCTGCCGCGACCGAGGCCACTTTGAGCGGTGACTCAGGCGACTGACTGTACAGGTGTGAACTAAATCGGTCATGATTGGTCGCTTGGTTTTTGGCAAGCCAATCGGTGAGTAATTTTTTAGAAGCAAAATTTTCTTTTCTCAACACCCTCAACGCTTTGCGTACAGTCGCGGTATTGTGCCGATGCAGCGGCGTGACTTCTTTTTGGAGGTCGTCGGCCAGTCGAAACAACTCACTCGTGTGGCGGCTATCGTGCGCTACTGATTGGAGCAGTGCCACGACTGCCTTCTGTTCGGTAGTGATGGCGTCTTGAAAAGCGTTCCAAGCGGCGTTGCGGTCGTCGCGTATTTTGAGGCGGGCAGTTTCGTTGATTTCGTCGAGTTCGTCAGCAGTAGCGTAGCCGTTGGTTAAAATCCACTCTTTAAACTTGCCGTTACAGTCCCATTCTTGTTCAAACCGCAGGCGTTTGTCATCTTTATAGCGAGTATGCGAGCCAGAGGTAGAGTGGCCTTGGGGTTGGGTTACCTCTTCGACGTGAACGAGTACCGGGACGTGCTGTTCTCGGCAGATTTGGGTAGCGCGTTGGTAAGTTTCGAGCAATCCCACGTAGTCCCATGCTTTTACCGTAAATATCTCCCAACCAAGTTCTTGTTCGTTGCGCTGAAGACCCGCCAACGCCTTTGAAATGCTTGATTTGGTCGTTTGGTATTCGATAGGCACGGAGATACCGTAGCCATCGTCCCATACCGACATCAGCATTGGGACTTGCAACACACCAGCGGCGTTGATGGTTTCCCAAAACATCCCTTGCGACGTAGAGCCGTCGCCGATGGTGGCAAAAATGATTTCATTGCCTCGGCGTGAAAAATCGGTAAGGTGTTTTAAATCAGGATTTTGTCGGTATAGTTTGGAGGCATAAGCCAATCCCACCGAGCGCGGAATCTGCCCTGCTGTGGGGGCAATGTCACAGATATGATTGTAGGTAGCGGTTTGGTTTTTCCAAAGACCGTTTTCGTCCAAGTACCGGGTCGTATAGTGATTGTTCATGGAGCGGCCAGCCGTGTGCGAGTCAAAATTGACATCGGCGTGGCCATAAAGTTGGGCAAAATACTCCCGCCAAGTGAGTCCGCCAAGTGCAGCTACGATGGTTTGGTCGCGGTAATAGCCAGAGCGAAAATCACCTTTTTGAAAGAAACGAGCCATTGCGACCTGGGCAAGTTCTTTGCCATCGCCAAAAATCCCAAATTTTGCCCTTCCGCCCATGGCGTCTTTTCGGCCCAGGAGGCTTGCTTGCCTACTTTCGCACACAAGCTGATAGTCTTTTAAAACGTTTTGACGCGAAAGCGCAATAAGCTCGGAAGTGAGTTCGTTTTCAACCACGGTTTTTATTTGTTTTGGCAAGTAAATGTAGGGCAAAAAATTGGACTAACAAAATTGAAAAAAAATCTGTTACTTTGCCATAAAATTTTGGTCAAAAACATCATTTGGCAAAACTTTTGCTGTTACTTTTATTGTTAAATGTATAATCCACTTTTACCAAACTAAATTTTACAAATACCATGAAAAAAGTTTTTTTGTTTTTTGCGGCGTTTTTTGTGTTTGCGGCAGTTAGTTTTGCCCAAAAAGGAGTTATCAAATTTACCAAAAGTGAAAATGACTTCGGTAAGATTGAGCAGGGCAAGCCTGTTACCTACAACTTTGAATTTACAAACAATGGCCCCGACCCAATTGTTTTGGGCAACGTGTCGGCATCTTGTGGATGTACTACACCCGAGTGGAGCCGTGAGCCAATTTTGCAAAACAAGAAAGGCTTTGTAAAAGCGACTTTCAACGCGGGTTCGATGGGTGTTTTCAACAAGACTGTGACCGTACCTAGCAACGCCGAAAACGGTACTGTTTATTTGACACTGAAAGGCGAAGTAGTGGCCAATAAAACCGCCGCCGATCCTAAGAAAGTGACCAACTAAATTGTTGGGTTACGCACAAAAAAGGGCATTGGAGTCGTTCCAATGCCCTTTTTTGTTATCTTTGTGGTGATATTAACCCAAAATAAAACGAAGATATAATGATAAAAAACGTAGTCATTGTTGTTTTAGCAGCCCTTTTTTCATGCCATCATACGACCCAAAAAGACACCACGCAACTTCAAAACGCGCTCACCGATTGCTTGCCTGTTTTATCACTCAACCAAGACGAAATCGTTAAAGTTAAACAAAAAATAGACGCAGACCGCAAAACGGCGCAGTTGGACTCCACAGGAAGGCGTAGTGCTTTATCGTAATTCGTTTGGGTACGCACAAATCGAAAAAAAAGATACCCTTTTGGCCGCGTCTAAGTTTCAGTTGGCGTCATTGTCAAAAACCTTTACGGCAGTAGCGATTCTCAAGCTGTACGAGTGGGGAAAGTTGAGTTTGGAAGATACGATTCAGAAGTTTATTCCGCAGTTTCCGTATCATGGCATTCAGGTCAAATCGTTGCTTTCGCACCGAAGTGGCCTGCCCAACTATGCGTATGTTCTGACTGATAGCGTGAGAAAACAAAATCCCTATCCTACCAATGCCGACATCGTGCGCTGGTACTGCGCCGTGCGCCCCAAACTCTACAACACCCCCAACCGCTATTTTAGTTATAGCAATACCAACTACGCTTTGCTGGCCACGATTGTCGAAAAAGTATCGGGGCTATCGTTTGAAGATTTTCTGCGGAAAAATATTTTTCAACCTTTGGGAATGAAAGATACGTGGCTGAT
>JALOLW010000373.1 GCA_025455795.1 Spirosomataceae bacterium | reverse complement strand
GTGGTAAGATAGGTACCAAATCGCTAAGGTTACTGATTATATCCATCCCTGTTTTTTAAAAGTAAAATTACGGCTTTCAAGTAAAATCATAAAGAACCGGGTAGAACCACTTTTAATCAGAGTTCTGTAAATAGTTCACGAAAATACTTAATCGTTCGGCCTACAAACTGCCCAACCTGCTCTGGTGCACGGGATTGGTGGTGTTGGCCGTAATATAATTCTTACCATCATCTTTTTTTCATGGCTTGATGTATCGGATGCTCCACGCACCTATACACAAGCCATGCAAGAGCATTGATAATTATAAAATATTGCCATACATCCAGCCAGTCTATCAGTTTGGTCAAAACCCCCAAATGTAGCAGATAAAAGCAGTAGGAAGCCTTGCCCAACTGCTGCATCCAATGCGTAGAAAGCCAACGAGAAAACAACGTTTTTTCGTGGATAAGTCCACCTATCCAAATGGAAATGGTGAGAGGCAGAAGGTAATTTTGTAGCAATAGAACGCCGCTTTCAGTCTGTATTTTATGTGCTTGCATCAGCGCCATTGCTACCCAAATCAGCCCATAACCTGCAGCCCCTCCGTAGGTCAGTAGGCCCTTTTTGGGAAGGAGGATACGGTGTTTTTTTATCCATAGATACAGCCCATAGCCCGCAAAAAAATCAAAAGCCCTGCCCCAAAATGTGTAGTAAAGCATAAAATGAGGGGTTTCAAACCAGGCTGCCGATGAGGGCGTAAGTACGTACAAAGCCATGCCCATACCATAAATAAGCAACAAACTTCGCACAAAAAAACGTTGGCGTTTATACAGAATAAATAACAACGGCGCACAGGTATAAAAACATTCTTCCACGGTCAAAGACCAAGTCTGAGAGATTCCCCAAAATTTGTAGTTATCTGAAAAACCTTTCAAAAAGCTAATGCTCAACCAATAAGACTGCCAATTGGCGGTGTTTTTTTTGTCGTAGAAGTAAAGCAGCAGAAATGTCCCCGTAGTAACAAGCCAAAAGACGGGGTAAATCCGAATAAATCTTAAGTAAAAATATTGACGAAAAAAATGCCACTTGGCTTCTGCGGCTGCCTCGTAGCGATTGGCAATAATAAACCCACTCAACACAAAGAAAATGGTGAGACTCAGGTAGCCTTCTTTGAGAAAAAAATACCCAAAAGAATACGTATCAGTTACGGGGTTGATATGATGAAAAAAGATAATCCAAGCGGCCAAAATCCGCAAGCCTTTCAAAGGAGGAATATAGGTAGTATCTTTTGGGGGCATTGGGTTTCAACGAATCAATTCAAGGTCTAAGATGCAAATAAAATAAGGAAAAAATAGACTTTTCCCGTAATTTTGTCGAATGAACATAGGAGATAAAGTACGGATGATTCACTCCAAAGAAGAGGGAGTCGTGTATCGTTTTTTGGCGAATGATGTCGTCGAAATAGAAATTGAAGATGGGTTTCGACTGCCCGTTTTGCGGCGTGAGATTACCGTCGTATCGGCGGCAGAGGCACAGGCATTTAGGCAGCCGAGCATCAGCCCCGCCGCCCCTGCGCAGGAGGTACGCCCTAACGTCATTCGAGCCGATAAGGGTATTTTTATGGCATTTGTACCCAACAATGACCGCGAATTGTCGTTCTATTTGGTCAATAACACCGATTGGGACTTGCCTTTTACGCTCACCACACCCACCGAAAATCACCAACGCGGCCTCGCAGGGGGGCTTTTGAAAGCCAAGAGTAGCTTGAAAGTCAAGGATTTACTGGTAAAAGATTTTGAAGAATGGGGTACTTTTGTGTTTCAGTGCTTGTTTTACACGCTGGGTTTTGCCCCTGAGCGTGCGCCGCTCCACAAACGCATGAGGTTTAGAGCCAATACGTTTTTCAAAAACAAACGTACTGCGCCCCTGCTCAACAAAGATGCGTATCTCCACCAACTCGACGCCGACGAAAAAGTGAGTGCGCCGCTTGATGCCAAAGAAAAAATGTTGCAACCCAGCGAAACCGTACCACCTATCCCAGTGGAGCGACCTGCGGCTGTGATAGACCTGCACATCGAAAAACTATCGCGCGATTTTTTGATTCTGACCAAAGAGCAAATGCTTGATATTCAGCTTAAAACTTTTGAAACGCAACTCGAAAAAGCCATAGCGAGTGGCATGGACGAGATAACGTTTATTCACGGGGTGGGCAATGGCACGCTGCGAACCGAACTGCACCGCCGTTTGGGTCGCCACAAAAACGTGCATTTTTATCAAGACGCTCAAAAAGAGAAGTTTGGCTACGGAGCTACCAAGGTCAAAATCAAGTAAAGGATGAATTGGCACTTTTGTCGAACTATGTCAAAGTTTTGTTTAGCTTTTTGAAAAATATTTTACACAAAAGTTAAACAAAGCATGGAAAGTTCTGTTTCAAAATGTAAACTTGCATTCATAAAATTTGGCAAAAACAAGATAAAATTGACTTTTATCATTTTGAGGATATTGATGTTTCAACAATTTGAGCGTTCAATTTTTCTTGTTCAACCTTCAATATTTTACCAGAATGAGCCTCAGATTATTTCCAAAACACCTTGGCGTATGGGAGGGTACTTATACCCGCATCGCCCCCGATGGCAGCATGATAGACCGCTGGAAAAGCCGCCTCACTATCCGTATGGAAGGCGAGCGGGCTTATCACCAAGTCAATGAATATATGTGGGACGATGGCCACTACGAGTGTCACGATTTTGGCGTGAGTATGTTTGATGATAACTGGGAACTGCAATTTGACAATCCGCGCATCAAGGGCCACGCTTGGGAAACCCAAAACAGCGTAAACCTCATTTGGGAATACAAAGACCGCCCAGGCTCCATGCTGTACGAAATGATTGACCTCATTGGTGAAAAAGAAGATGTCAGGATTCGGACTTGGAAATGGTCGTACCATGACCAATTTGAAGGTTTGACGATGATTCACGAGCATAAAGTGAGCAACGACCCCAATCGCGACCCCAAATTTTGGGAAGAACTCCCCAGCAAACGATTCACAGGCGTAAGTAGAAGCAATAGGTAGTTTTGAATGATTGGATGATTGAATGAAAGAATAGCTGAATTTAGCCTTTTTTCACTCAATCATTCAATCACCCTTTCATTCAATATTAAAACGATGACTATCACCGAAAAAATAATGGCCTACAACAGTGGGCGCGACAAAGTAACCCCGGGCGAATTGGTCTGGACGGACGTGTTCAGCGTGATGACGATGGACTACCTCGGCAAAGAAACTTTCAAGCTCTTTGACTCGCTTGGCGCGGGTGATGTCTTTGACAAAGAGCGGGTTATCTGCGTATCAGACCACTTGGTGCCACCGCCTACGCCGCAGTTTGCTACCATGCTCAACGAGTGGCGCGCCGCCGTCAAAGCCCACGACATCAAATACTTCTATGACTTGGGTAGGCAGGGCATTGCCCACCAAATCATGGTAGAGCAGGGCCACGTGCTGCCCGGCAAAATCAGCGTCGGCACCGACTCTCATGCCAATACCTACGGCGCGGTAGGCGCAATGGGCAACGCCGTGGCCGTATCAGACGCTGCCGTAGCTATGGCGACTGGCAAGTGTTGGTTTCGCGTGCCTGAGCAGGTGAAGTTTTATGTAACGGGTCAATGGCAACCCTACGTGATGGCCAAAGATTTGAGCCTTCACATCATGGGGATGATGCGCTGGAACGGTCACTTGATTTACAAAACGCTCGAATACGCAGGCCCCGCCATTGACGCGCTCGACATCGCAGGCCGCATGACGCTTTGCAACATGACGGTGGATTTGGGAGCTAAAAATGGCATCATTGCCCCCGACCAAAAAACGATTGATTTCTTGCGTCCCGTCCAAAAAGGGACTTGGGATATGATTTCTTCCGACGCAGATGCCAATTACGAAGCCATTTACGAAATAGATGTCACCAACCTTGGCCCCACCGTGGCACGCCCTGACAAACTGGACGACGTCGTACCCGTGGAACAGGTAGTTGGCACAAAATTCAACAAAGCGTTCATTGGGACTTGTACCAACGGGCGTTTGGAAGATATTGCCGTAGTGGCTCAAATTCTGAAAGGCCAACAAGTGCATCCCGACGTTAATTTCTTGCTCGTGCCAGCCAGCACGCAAATTTATAAAGATGCCATCAAAGCGGGCTATATCGAAACCCTCATAGACGCGGGCGTGGCCGTAGATACGCCTTCCTGCTCGGCTTGCGCGGGCATACACACGGGCGTAGCGGGCGACGGCGACGTGGTACTCAGCGCGGGCAATCGCAACATGAAAGGCCGCATGGGGAGCAAAAACGCCGCCATTTACCTCACCAGTCCTGCGGTAGTAGCCGCCTCTGCCCTCAAAGGCGAAATAGTGGACCCGAGGAGAGGTTAGTATTGGATGATTGGATGAATGAATGAGGAAAGATTCAGTTGATATAAGCACTGTTCAAACTTTTCACTCACACAATACAAAATTGTGCTACTCAGAAAATACCCGATTCAATCGCTCACTCATTCGATAATCCAATCATTCGACAACTCAATCATCCGATCATCCAATCATTCAAAATTGAAAAAATGATTATACGCGGAAAAGCCTGGACATCAAGAGCGTACGTCATGTCGTTTGACATGGTCGTGCAGCGTTTTTGGACATCGCCCATTGACAAAACCGAAAACGCCAAGTTTATCATGGCGGGCGTTGATGCCAAATATGACAAAGAAAACGCCTTCAAAGACGAAGGCTACACATTCATCGTCGCCGCCCACAATTTTGCGGGCGGTGGCAAATCTATTGAACACTGCGTCACAGGACTGATGGGCGCGGGCATTCGTGCCGTTTTTGCCGATTCGTTTGCGCGGTTACAGTTCCGAAACGCCATCAACTATGGCCTGCCGTTTGTGACAGCACCCAGCGTGATAGACATGGTCGAAACGGGCGACGAGTTAGAGTACAATCTCGACACCTGCGAACTTAAAAACCTGACCAATGGCAAGTCCATGACCACCGCCCCCGTCGCCCCTTTTGTGGCCGAAGTAGCCGAGGCAGGAGGACTGTTAGATTTTATCAGAAAGAAGATAGCCGATGGTACAGTAGCTGACCTCCGATAATTCTAATCCAATTCTAACTTTTTTATTGGCTTTTATCCAGTAGATTTGCCGTTGCGTATATGCTTCATTATCTATATACGTTAAACGCAGCTTCACTATGGAAAAAGAACAAATAGTAAGAGAAACGCTCAAAAAACGCTTCATTGCACTCGAAGGGTTGGATTATGGTACATTACAGCAGTCGTTTCATCACAGCGCACAGATTATTCAAAGCGGGCGATTTCAAGTCAATCATTCTCCCTCAGAATACGTCAAGTGGATTGAAGCGTTGTTTGCCAAAGTCGAATTTAGTCAATACCAAGTCAAAGACATTCAGTTTTTTGAAACCGTAGCTATCGCTTCTGAAAGCTATCAGTTTCATTATGTACGCAAAGCCGACGGTATCAATTGCGTGGGTTATGGGAATGCTTCGAGTGTGTTGAAACTTCTGGAAGGACGGTGGCAAATCATTCAAATGTGCATTGGAAACCATACGCTTGAGCTTGAAACAGCATGGGAAGAAGCAGCTTAAATCTTTAGGATACCGCGCACGGGTGACTATTTTTTGATTTGCCTTCCAACCATTTTCCGCTTTCTTGCGTCTTTGGCAAAACACGTTGCACCGATGAATCCTACTTTCTTCTTTGTCAAACGACCCTTCATTTGGCTGCTGAAATGGAACAGTATTGGCCTACTGTTCTTGTTGGGACTGCTCAGTTGCAATACCGAGATTGACACCGATACCCCCACCGCAGGTGCACCGCCGTTTTCGGGCGAGGGCTACCGACCTATCTACATGGGCAAAACTGAGATTCAAAAAATTAGCACTACTGCTCCGCAGCCTTTGCGGAAGCCTGGCAAAATTTACGTTCGTGGGAGTTATCTGTTTATCAACGAACAGGGCAAAGGCATCCATTTGCTCAACAACGCCGACCCGCGCAATCCACAAAAAATCTCGTTCATCAATATCCCTGGCAACGTGGACATTGCCGTAAAAGGTAATCTGTTGTATGCCGACAATGGTCGCGATTTTGTGGTACTCGACATTGGCAATCCCGCTGATATTCAAGTCGTCAAACGCATCGAAAACGCTTTCCCGATTCAGCAAAACCCGCCATATATCGGTTATTTTGAATGTGTGGACGAAGCCAAAGGCGTGGTAGTAGGTTGGGAAAAAGTCAAAATGAGTCGCCCTCGGTGTTATCGTTAGTCAAGTGGTGGCACGACTTTGAGTAATGACTTGTCCTCGGTGTTATCGTTAGTCAAGTGGCCCCACCACTCACATATTTACAATTTTTATTCAGATGAAAAAGATATACCTCTTCGGACTGGCATTGGGGCTTACGTATCTCGTAGGTTGCGCTGAAAAAAGTGCCGAATTGAACCCCAACAGTCAAACGGGGACGGGCGGCTCCATGGCGCGGTTTGCGATTGTGGGCAATGCCCTCTACTGCGTACTGCCCAACGAACTGCAAGTCTATGACATCTCCTCTCCCACCAATCCCAAAATCGCCAATACCGTTTCGTTGGATTTTGGATTGGAAACGATTTTTCCTTACAAAAACAATCTGTTTATCGGGGCTAACGACGGACTGTATATTTTTGACAATCAGCAATTTACTAAGCCTAATCTGCTTTCCAAATACACCCACGTGATGAGTTGCGACCCCGTAGTGGTACAAGGCAACTACGCCTACGTAACCCTGCGCGGAGGCGTGGCTTGTCGGCGATTTGTATCCATGAGTACGCTTGATGTGGTAGATGTATCAGACCTCAAATCTCCCAAACTCGTCCATTCTCAACCGATGCAGTCACCCTACGGATTGGGAGTGGACGGCACACAACTCTTTGTGTGTGAGGGTGATAATGGCCTCAAAGTTTTTGACATCAGCGCACCTACCCAGCCCAAACTCCAAGAAACACTGCGCGAAGTGAAGTCATTCGATGTGATTCCGCTCAACAAAAGCCTCATAGTCACGGGCGACGGGGGTTTTGTCCAATACAGCTATCAAAACGGCGGCAAGCTGGAACTTTTGAGCAAAATTCCGATTGAACCTTAGTACAAGTCTCTCAAATGCCCCGATACACACTCATCATCCTCGTTTTGTTCGGTTGTTTTTGGCAAACGGCCCAATCGCAAGACACCCTACGGCTCGATTACATCCTCAAATGGACTCCTTCGATGCTCCTCGACCCCGAAAATAGTATCATGCTGGGGGCAGAAATTCCCATTGGCAAGCGGTGGAGTGTGCAGCAGGAAGTCGGTTGGGGACACAATGCTTTCAATGCCTATTCCAACGAAAAAGCCCGCTATCCCAACCGCCAAACGTGGCGTTTCCGCACTCAAATTCGTTTTTACTTTCCAACTTTCTCCTACAACGGCGATAAGTTTTACATCGCAGGAGAATATTTTCGCAAAAACGTTCTCACGGATTCTTATCAAGGAGTAGGTCGTCTGTGCAATCCCACGACGGGTGCTTGTGCGTTTTTTGAGGAATTAGAAGTTCGTTCCAATCGCCGTGTCAATGCCTTTCAGGGCAAAATTGGCTATCTTTTTTATCTCTCCCCTCGCTTTGTGTTGGATTTGTACGTAGGTGGTGGCATCCGCGATTTGCTCGTCACCGACAATGCCTCTGGCACGCCTCCCAATGCCCCCGTGAGAGGTTTTGACCTTCGTTCTACTCGCCCGGGCCGATACGGCACTATGCCGGGCATCTCGGCGGGCTTTCATTTGGGTATCGCGTTGAAATGAACTATCTTGCAAAATGTCTTCCTGTTCACTATTTTTGCTTGGAGTTACCTCAATTTTTGTAGAAAATCCATTTCCAAATTCGACAAAATCATGAAAAAGCTATTCCTTTTATTCTTGACTGTTTCAAATTTAATACTCGGACAAGTAAAAAGCGGTAAGCCAAAAGTTGTGGCACCCACAAAGACTACAAAAAAAACGGCTAATTCACAGCAAAATGTAAGGTTTGCAACAACTAACAGAAACTCTAACCAACTCGCAGGTAATCAATTTGAGCATCCCAAAACATATACTCCTATCAATGAATTACACTGTACCGCAATAACGCTTGGTCCTCAAAGAAGCTATACATAGTTCTGCATGTGATTTGAAGCGGCGACGCTCTAAACAAACCGAAATAGCAAATACCAAACAGATAAAAAGTTTCTCATCAACATGAGTTCCTTCTTTAAGCTAATTTGATACTCACAAGTGCCACATTCTTCACTGCTTTGGAACACAAAGGATGGAGTGTTCGGGTTGTTACTCTAAACGCTCCAGCTTGTGGATTGGCCTCCACCCTTACAAGACAACCAACGTTGATGTTGTTACCATTCATGTCCTTAGCACCCGTACGGAATGTTGCAGCCCCTGAAACAGTCCAAGGTGTAGGATCACAGCCTTGGCATCTTCCGAACTTCAAACCATCAGTAATTATGTGTGCTATACGAGACATATATTCTTCATCAATAGGAGGGGCATTCGGTGGCGCTTTGACGACTTCTTGACATTCCCTTTCTTGTCCCTCCAAACTTTTCCAGCGTTGCATAAAAGCTGCTGGTTCCAGTGTTACAGGTTCCATAAAGCAAGTCGCTACAATCGGCAATCGTAGAGGAT
>JALOLW010000372.1 GCA_025455795.1 Spirosomataceae bacterium | reverse complement strand
AAATACAATACATTAAAACAGTGCAATAAAACAAAACGTTGAATTGTAAAGCTTTTGATGCACCATATGTCAGTAATAAAAGTCACTAGGGCATTACGTTTTTATATAGCAGGCTTGCATGAGAGCATTGATTATATCACTGCTAGTTGTACACATACTCAGAAGTATAAAATAATTCAAGTAGCTGCAAAATGGACAGTTGCTAATTGTATGTCAAGCATATTGCAAAAAACAACATATCTTGAAATTTCAGCACAGCTAAATCAGCATGTTTCACATGTGTTACAAATGTATTCACTATCTCAAAATGGCATTTGAAAAAAATTCTGCACATACCAGATTATACATATAATTACACTAAATGTTAGATATACATTATGATAACAAATTTTCAACCCTTTGAAGTTCAATTTTGGTGAGAGTGTTCATTCGTACGGGGCCGCCCGTGCGGCACGACTGATGCGAACTCGCTTCTAATGAGGCTAAGCGTCTTAGTCGTGCCACGAGTACCTTTATCCAATTGCCCAAAAATTGGGGAAATAGCGCGTAAATCTTACATTTGTGCATGAGAAGGTCGAAACCCTCTGCGTAACTCTGTGAACTACTCCGTGCCACTCTGTGTCCCAAATTTTTGATGTGTCCCAACTTTTTGATGTGTCCCAACTTTTTGAAATGAAAAAACTACTCACCCTTGTTCTCTCTCTCATTGGTTTGACTACCCAAGCCCAACAACTCCCCGACACGGGTATCAGCGGGGTTTATGAAGTCATGGTGGCCGTCAAAGATGCCCAGTATGCCATGCGGTATTTTGGAGAATTTGGCTTTACCCTCAAAGATTCCGCGCAGTTTTCGGCGGTACAAGCCAAAGAACTCTACGGTGTGGATTCTAAACTCCGCACGTATCGCCTCCAAAATGGGGCCATAGACGCCCACGGCCTGGTTCGGATTTTGGTGTGGGACAAACCCCTCGGCGAAGGGGTGGGCTATGTCATGCCCGAAACCATCGGGCAGCGCATGGCCGTGATGCTCACCAACGACATCGTTCGATTGATGGATATTTATAAAGCAGAACGCGCCAACGGCGAAAAATGGCTTCCCATCGAACCTATCTTCGACGACCCGCTCCGCATCAAAGCCAACCAAAAAGTGGATTTTTTCAACCGCCCCGTGGGAGTGCGCGAAACCGCCGTGTATGGCGATTTTTTTACGCACGTGTTTTTTCAACGCTACGGCTACACCATCAATGGCTACGGCACGATTGGCCCTCATTCACCGCTCCAAAGCAGCGAATTTACGCACCACGATTTTGTCATCAAAGGCGATATAGATCAAGTAACTCGCTACTATTCAGAGGCTTTGGGGATGAAACCCGAACAAAAAGAACATACGGTGGATGGCGACTGGCTCAAAGGTCCTAAACAGGTTTTTCAAATGCCCGACGGCTACTCGCACGATTACAGGGGCTTTGTCTCGCCCAACAATATCTGCGGTAAATTGAAGTTTTTTGTGCCTCGTGCGCCCAAGCCCGACCGCTCGGAGCATCAGCGCATCGGCGAACTGGGCATGACACTGCATTCGTTTTGGACTCCCAAACTCGCAATGGTGCATGAATTGGTAACAAAACAAGGCATCAAGCCTTCCAAAATGCAGAAAAATGAATTTGGCGAGAACAGTTTCGTTTTTGTTGGTCCCGACGGTGTTGCGTGGCAGATTATCGAAAAAACAACCACCCAACACGCGCCCAAAACCAAGTTGGAATTTACTTTTTTAAAGAATTGAGGGAAAACGTAAGTTGGTTGCGATGTGAAAATCCAAAGCGTTGACACCGCTGACGGTGAACATTCTAAACCAAAAGCATAAATTTGTCAAAAGAAACATGCAGACAATGATTCAGACAATGATTCAGAAATATCCCGTAGGTATCCAAGATTTTGAGAAAATTCGTACTGAAAATTTTCTCTATGTGGACAAAACCTCGTTTGTTTATCAAATGGCTGATATAGGTGGTTATTACTTCCTTTCTCGTCCACGCAGATTTGGCAAGTCGTTGTTTATCAGCACATTAGATTGTTTGTTTTTGGCTAAAAAACAATTATTTAAAGGGCTTTTTATCGAAGATAAATGGGATTGGACACAGACATATCCTATCATTCGAATTTCGTTTAGCAATATTGGCTACAAATATTTAGGCTTAGAAATGGCTATTGATAAACGTTTGGAGGAAATAGCTCGAGCCTATGAAATCACGCTCACAACCCGAACTATAGACCAAAAATTCAAAGAACTCATCGAAACGCTGTCGGTTACACGCGGCAAAGTGGTAGTACTCATAGACGAATACGACAAACCGATCATTGATTACCTGGGCAAAGAAACTGAAAAGGCTCTCGAAAATCGGGATGTGATGAAGGTATTTTATTCCATCCTCAAAGATGCCGATCCTCACCTCAAATTGGTTTTTATCACGGGTGTGTCTAAGTTTTCGCGGGTGAGTATTTTTTCTGATTTGAACAATTTGCAGGATTTGACTACCAACCAGTTTTATGCGGGGTGCTGCGGTATTACTCAAGAGGAATTGGAAACTTATTTTGGGCGCGAACTCCAACAAACCGACAAACAACGTATCAGAGAATGGTACAATGGCTACAGTTGGGATGTGAAAACGAGTGTCTATAATCCTTTCTCATTACTCAATTTTTTTGTGCAAGGGTACGCTTTCAAAAACTTTTGGTTTGAGACCGGTACGCCTACGTTCCTGATAAACTTGACTGAGAAAGCCCAACTCTACTCCTTTGAAGAAATCGAAATCGGCGCGAATGCTTTGAGTTCGTATGATATCCAACGTTTGGAGTTGATTCCGCTGATGTTTCAGACAGGCTACTTGACCATGAAGGCTTATAATGAAATGACAAGGGTTTATACCTTGAGTTATCCCAACTTAGAGGTACGCTATTCTTACGTTGAAGTGCTGATGGCTGCTTACACCCACGCTGATTTGGGGTTTGGGGTGGTGTATGTGGACAAAATCAGGCAGTACTTAGAACGGGGTGAAATAGAAAGGGTAGAAAGTGTGCTGAATACCATTTTCAAATCGCTTCCTTACGAACTTTGGCAGCGGGAAAACGAGCATTTCTACCACGCTATCATTCATTTGGCCTTCACGCTGCTGGGGGTGTATGTACAGTCAGAAGTACAGACCTCCGACGGGCGGCTGGATGTCTTGATTCGACTCAAAGACTACGTCTATTGTATTGAATTCAAACTTGATCAGTCGGCTGACAAAGCCATACAGCAAATCATGGACAAAGGGTATTTGAGGCCCTTTGCCCATGATAACAAAAAACGCATTGCTATTGGTATAAACTTCTCCACCGAAAAGAAAAAAGTGGAAGAATTGAAGTGGGTAGAACTGACCGATTAAATTCTCGACGTTTTACGGCACACGTATCACAACAAAAACTTCAGTCGTATCACTTCTTTTTCGTTCAAAAAACGCCACTTGCCGCGAGGGAGTTCTTTTTTATTGAGACCTGCATAGACTGTGCGGTCCAATTTGAGGACCTCGTAGCCCAAATGTTCAAAAATCCGTCGCACGATGCGGTTGCGCCCGCTGTGGATTTCGAGACCTACTACCATCGCGTCGGCGGTGACAATGCCCAAATCGTCGGGTTTGATGGGACCATCTTCAAGCTCCAACCCCGCCTTGATTTGCTCAAAATGCTCTTCCGTGACGGGTTTATCGAGTTCGACTTGATAAATTTTCTGAATTTCGTTCGACGGGTGCATCAGTTTTTCGGCCAACTCCCCGTCGTTGGTCAGGAGCAACAAGCCCGTGGTGTTGCGGTCGAGGCGACCCACGGGATAGACTCGCTCGGGACAAGCTCCCGCTATCAGTTCCATGACCGTGTGGCGGCCTTCGGGGT
The DNA here is from genome assembly GCA_025455795.1 of Spirosomataceae bacterium. Taxonomy (GTDB): domain Bacteria; phylum Bacteroidota; class Bacteroidia; order Cytophagales; family Spirosomataceae; genus Runella. Next base: position 490 of record JALOLW010000372.1, on the reverse strand, counting down.
CGTCGGTAGTGGTGATGTAGTCTTTGGGTTTATTGACCAAAATATACACCATTTTTTCGGGATTCAGAACACGGTTGCCGTATTTGACTACGTCGGTGGGGGCTACTTTATAGCCCATTTCGGAGATAGTTTTACCATTGACCGAAATCTGCCCTGCTTCTATGAGTTCGTCGGCTTCGCGGCGTGAGCATATTCCCGAATTGGAGATGTATTTGTTCAACCGTATCAGCCCATCATCTTCTCTGGGGGTAGCCTTGCTGTATTGTTCTTCGGCTCGTTTGAGATTGTAGCGGGGTGCTTCCTCAAATCTTCCTACGCGACGTGTACTCGCCTCTGCGTCTTCGTCGCGCTTGCGAGGTCTGACGGCTCTGTCTTCGCGTTTTTCAAAGGGCTTCTTATCTCGGTCGAAGGGCCTGTCGAAATCACGTTTCTTGTCACCGTAAGGTCTGTCTTCGCGTTTTTCAAAGGGTTTTTTATCTCGGTCGAAGGG
>JALOLW010000371.1 GCA_025455795.1 Spirosomataceae bacterium | reverse complement strand
TTTGTTTGGGCAGAAAGTTGTAAATCCCCCAAAACGAACTCGACCCTGAGCGACGCATGGCACGGCGCAGGTTGCCCGGGCCTACGTTATAAGCTGCCAAAGCCATTTCCCAGTCACCAAAAGCGTTGTAGAGTCTTTTGAGGTAGCGACAAGCACCGTCGGTGGCTTTGACGGGGTCAAACCGCTCGTCTATGTAGTCGTCTTGGCGCATCCCGTACTCGCGGCCTGTGGCGGGCATAAACTGCCACAACCCCCCCGCACCCGCGTAGGAGATAATGCGTGGGTCAAGTCCTGATTCGATGAGCGATAAATACTTAAGTTCTTGCGGCAGACCGTACTCGGTCAGTTTTTGTTCATAGAGTGGAAAATACAAATGACGTTTTTCCAACATTCGCTTGGTAAAACTTGCCTTTCGGTAAATAAAATAATCCACAAACTGGTGAGTCACTGCATGATAACGAAGTGGAATAATATTTTGCAGCTTGACCAATCGCTCTTTGAGCAACTCCCCCGACACGGTGGAATCGGGCATTTTTTCGATATTTACCAGTGCCTCCTCGGTGTCGGTGCTGTCAGCCGCGTACTCATCTTGGGCATAGACACTCGTGCTTACCGCAAAGGCTATCAGTAACCAGATTTTTACCATTCGCTTCATTGCTCTCGTCGTTTATGGTGATATTTTTCTCGTTAGATTATACTTTTTGCAAAACTCAATAAGGCAGCCTCGTCAAACGGCTTGGCCATGATTTGAAAACCAATGGGCAGGCCGTTGGCATCGTGGCCGTTGGGTACTGAAATCGCGGGATTGCCGATGACATTGGCTTGTACCGTAAAAATATCGGCCAAATACATCTGCAACGGGTCGTCGGTTTTGTCGCCAATCGGAAACGCCGTGGTGGGTGTAGTCGGCATGACCAAAAAATCGTACCGCTCAAACAATCGGTCGGTTTGTTCTTTTATTAAACGTCTGACCTTCTGGGCTTTGGTATAGTACGCATCATAATAACTCGCACTCAACACAAATGTCCCAAGCAATATACGCTTTTTGACTTCTTTGCCAAAACCCTCGCTGCGGGTTTTCTTGTATAAATTTTCTAAATCCCCTTTTTCTTTACTGCGAAAACCGTACCGAACTCCGTCGTAGCGTGATAAATTTGAACTCGCCTCGGCGGTAGTCAAGATATAATAAGTGGGCAAAAAATAGGGTATCAATTCAAAATCAATCGGCTCAACCACGTGTCCTTGGGCTTCGAGTTGGTCTAATTTAGCGCGCGTTGCGGCTTTGATTTCGGGTTGAACTCCCTCACTTTCAAGTCCTTCACGCAAATAGCCAATGCGAATTTTGCTTTGGGCAAAGGGCATTGGACTATGGGGGTTTGCCATCGCGTGGTGAACTGTGCCGACGGAGGAAGCATCTTTTTCCGTATGCCGTTCTCCGTTCTCCTTGCCGCGCGGGCGGCCCCGTCCGTTTTCCGTGTTCCATACTCCCTCCGCATACTTTCCTACTTCCCGCTGCGATACGGTACTATCGTAGTCGTCGGGCCCTGCGATGATTTCGAGCAGCATAGCTGCGTCTTCTACGTTGCGGGTGATGGGCCCAATACAATCAAAAGACGAACCATAAGCTATCAAACCCCAGCGCGACACGCGCCCGTAGGTGGGCTTCAAACCTACCAATCCACAAAAAGCCGCTGGCTGCCGCACCGACCCGCCCGTATCAGACCCCAACGACGCCCAGCACATATCGGCCTGTACCGCTACTGCCGACCCGCCCGACGAGCCTCCTGGCACCCGCGAAGTGTCAGCAGCATTGCGAACCAAACCGAGTGCCGAGTTTTCATTGGACGACCCCATCGCAAACTCGTCGCAATTCTGACGACCAATGATGATGGCATCTTCGGCTAACACACGCTGTACGGCAGTGGCTGTAAACTGCGATTCAAACCCATTCAAAATTTTGCTACCCGCCTGTAATCCGTGATTTTGGTAGCAAAGTACGTCTTTGATACCCAGTACCATCCCCGCGAGCCGCCCCGCTGTACCAGCTTTGATTTTGGCATCAACGGCATCGGCTTGGGCAAGGGCTTCTTGGTCATATACAGCCACGAAAGCGTTGAGCGTATCGTTTTGGGTGTTAATTTTTTCCAAAAAATACGTCACCAATGCGCGGCAAGTAGTGCTGCCAGCGTACAAATCGGCTTGTATTTGGTCGAAAGTGGTGTAATTCACAGTGATAGCTATAAAACAAAAAATCGGCAGTAGCACGTAGTTACTGCTGATTTTTGGAAGGTTTTGAATGAGAAAATGCTAAATATCAGATTGTGTTCTTGATACTTATCTTGCGGTTTCGTCGAGACCTTTTTCGAGGTTTTCTTTCACTTCTTTGGACGCATCCTTAAACTCGCGGATGCCTTTGCCCAAGCCGCGCATGAGTTCGGGGATTTTCTTTGCCCCAAACAACAACAAAACAATCAGAGCGATGAAAATCATTTCTTGACCGCCCAACCCCAAAATCAAAAATATCGTGTTCATTTTTTTATTTGTTTACGTTTTTATCATACAAAAGTAAGAACAATTTGCGAACTACCCCTCAATCTGGATGGTATTTTGTGTTTTATCCCACTGACGAAATGCCTCCAAATCGTCGCTGATAGCACTGAAAAGCCACATAATGAGGGCTACGTCGTCGGTTAAGCCTACGACGGGGATGATGTCGGGCAGGACATCAATCGGTGAAATAAAGTAGAGCAGTACGGCTGCTACGCGCGTGAGAGACTTCCAAGGAATCGTGCGGTACTGTCCCGTGGCGTAAGCCCGAAGCATCCGCACGAGCAGGTTGAGGCGGTCGCGTACTCCATCCATGCCCTCGCCTCGGAGGCTTTTGGACTTGGTCAGCACGTCTTTGAGCAGCTGAAACAGGCGGCTCGAATTTTTGATGTAGCGACCTGCTTTGCCTGTCGCTTTCTCAAAAAATACCGATTTCAAAACGCGCGTTAAAAGGTTTTCTGTGGACATTTTCGTGAGTGGTTAATCGTTATCTGTTACCGCGTGGGCGGCCCCTTTGTTATCCGTTGTTAGTTGGTTGGCTCTACTAATAACGGATAACAACACCTCAAAATTACTTCCAGCCCTCTCGGATAGCCAGTTGGTTGATGTGTTGATAATGATGCTCGCTGTGCCATGCGTAGAGGGCTATCACTTCTTGGAGTGTAAACTTCCGCTGCATGGCTGAATGAAAATAAGTGCGTTGCAAGTCGCTCTCTGACAGCGAATTGAGGAACATCACCCAGCGCAAGTGTAAGTATTGTAACATTTTCAAAGACCAATCCACGGGAGCACTTTTGCCGTCGGCGAGTTCAGCCCAAAGTTGTTCTTCGTAGGCTTTGGCGGGCGGATTTTCTTCGGTCATCGCCAGTTTACAGCGGATGTAAGCATTGAGATGACTGTCTGTTACGTGGTGTACTGTTTGGCGTACCGTCCAGCCTTCGGGACGGTAGGGAGTTTCGAGTTGGTCTTCGCTTAGGCCATTGACTACGTTGAAGAGTTTAGAGGGCAACGCACTGATGGTTTGGATGTGCGCTTGGGTTTCGGTCATGGTGTAAGTTTGACCAAATTCGAAACGACCGATGGGGTATTTGAGGTGTTCCATGGTGGGTGTTTAAGGTTTATCTTCCAAAATCGTCTTGGACGCGCACAATGTCGTCTTCGTCGGAGGGGTTGGCGGGGTCGGTATGTTGCCAAATTTCGGCTAAGATACCCCATTCTTCCAATCCCACCAAGCGGTGTCGTTCTCCTTTTTTGAGTACAATCAGCTCACTGGGTTGGTAGGTTTGGAGCGGTGTTTCGTCGTCAGTATCGCTTTTGACAACGCCCACCACGCCTTCTACCACGCGCCAAATCTCAGCGCGACGGTGGTGGTACTGCCAAGAGAGGCGTTTTTGAGGAGCCACCACCAAAATCTTGGGGCTGAGTTTTTGGGTGATTTGAATCTCCGAAAGCGCGACGGTAGGGAAATACGTAGCCGCAAACTGTGGTGTTTGGCTTTCGTCCAGTACAAAAAAGCCCCCCCAGGGGCGTGTTTGGTCTTGTTTGACTACGTTGAAACCTTGCGCGGCAAGATTTTCGGCAATCTGCTTAAAAATGTCTTCTTTGGTCAATGGATGCGATGGTTTTGATTGATTACTATGAGTTTTGTTGGCCTTTATGCACTGTTTTGCCTTCAAATTTACGCAAAAATCATCAGTTGATAAAAACGGGGAAGTCATGGTTGAGGGGTGGGTATAACCCTAAAAGTGGCGGATATGTAATTTTGTAGGTGTCAAAATATTACTGGACAATTAATTTATTGAAAGGTAAAGGTGCTGCAATCTTAACATTGATAAATTGTATTAAATCAAGAAGTCGCCTGAGAGAAATAAAA
>JALOLW010000370.1 GCA_025455795.1 Spirosomataceae bacterium | reverse complement strand
ACTTTCGTGTGATTGAGGTTGAGTATTCGGGCCGCTTGGCTGAGGCGCATACTTTTTTCTTCCGACATATTTGGAAATCTATGTACCGAGGTACTATTTTTTGAAAAATTATGGGTTATTAGTTATCAGTTATCAGAATTTATCCTTTAACTTATGCTAACACCTACTGCTGTTGATTACCAAAAAACTGGCTAAAACGCCAATTTTGCTTCAAATATAATGCTTTTTGGTTTGTAGATTGGCATTTGTGCGCAATCGTATTTTCTACGACTTCACAAATGCCTTTCTTCTGGCCCAATGATTAGTCAAATTCACCCCGTAAGATGTCCAAGATTTCTTCGATGGTTTCTTCTTCGAGGTCGGTGCGGCGGGTCAATTCTTCCTTGCTGGTGTTGAGAACCTGCTTGGCAGTGTCCAAACCAATCTTCCGGAATTCGTCAATCATCCACTCGTCAATCTCGTCGGTAAATTCGCTCAAGTCCACGTCTTCTTCGTCTTCTTGGCCTTCTACATCGCGGAATACGTCAATTTCCATGTCCACCAATCGGCCCGCCAACTTGATGTTTTGGCCGCCTTTCCCAATCGCCAACGACACTTGGTCGGGTTTGAGATAAACCGCCACGCGCTTGGCTTCGCGGTCTATGGACATCGAAGTGATTTTGGCAGGACTCAACGCCCGCTGAATCAGCAGTTCCAAGTTTTCGGTATAGTTGATGACATCAATGTTTTCATTGTTCAACTCCCGCACAATCGTGTGAATACGTGAGCCTTTCATCCCCACGCACGCGCCCACGGGGTCTATACGATCATCGTAAGACTCTACGGCTACTTTGGCGCGCTCGCCTGGCTCGCGCACAATACGGCGGATGTTGATGATACCGTCGTAAATCTCGGGGATTTCGTTTTCAAACAACCGCTCCAAAAACACGGGCGACGTGCGCGAAAGCGTGATGCGAGGCGTACCGTTGTTGAGTTCTACCTTGTGAATCACCACTTTGACGGGTTCGCCTTTGCGGTACCTGTCCTTAGAAATCTGCTCGCTTTTGGGCAAACTGAGTTCGTTGCTTTCGCTATCCAAACAGATAATCTCGCCCTTGAGGATTTGATAGACTTCCACGCTGATGAGGTCGCCTACCATGTCTTTGTATTTGTAGTAGAGCAACTCTTTCTCTAAGTCTTTGATTTTTTGAATCAACGTTTGGCGGGCGGTCTGCACCAAGCGCCGTCCAAAGTCTTCCAAAACTACTTCTTCGGCTACTTCTTCGCCTACTTCAAAGTCGTCTTGGATTTTGCGGGCTTCGGCCAACGGAATCTTGTCGGGTTCCCATATATCTTCGGAGTTGTCATCTACAATTTCGCGCGTGCGCCACATTTCGAGGTCGCCCGTTTCGGGGTTAATGATGACGTCAAAGTTAGAGTCGGTGCCGTACTTTTTGCGAATCATCGTTCTAAATACTTCTTCCAACACCTTGATAATGGTGGGGCGGTCAATGTTTTTGGAACGAGCAAAATCGGCAAAGGATTCTATCAATACTGAACTGTCCATTGTTCGTTATTGGTTATTGGTTATTCGTTATTGGTTGCTAAAACTTTACTTGTACTTCTGCTTTGAGAATATCTTCGTAGGCCAACATCAACGGAGGATTTTCTTGGTCTTTCTTCTTTTTTTTGAGGGTTTCGAGCAACCTAAACCCCTGCTCGTCGGCGGCTTGCAGCTCTCCTTTTTTCTCCGTGCCGTCTTTCAAGACAATGCGCAACGTCCGCCCGATGTTTTTGCGAAACTGACGCGGCGATGCCAACGGAAAATCCACACCCGGCGACGATACTTCGAGCGTGTAGGCATCGGGCATGAGGTCTTGGGCTTCGATCATTTCGCTCAACTCACGGCTGAGGTCGGCGCACTCATCAATGCTGATGCCCGCGTCGCTGTCTATCAAAATTGTGATTTTGGGGCGGACTTTGGAGGGTGACACCTTCACTTCAACGATGAAATACTTGTCGTCTTGGAGAAGTGTTGAAAGAAGCGCGATGATTTGTTCTTGAACGTTCATTTCTGAAAAACAAAAGAGGGGAATTTCGTCCCCTCTTTAATCATTAATCGTAAATTGCGGTGCAAAGCTAAGTATTTTTTTTCAAACTGACAAATTGTTTGTGCGTCAATCGTGTATGGTACTGACCGAATACGCCCTCGTCCGTCGCGCTGCCGACGTGCCGCCGTCGGAGCGGGAGGCGTCGCTCGCGCAGGTGTGTGTGAGTGATGGGGCTTTTGAAGAACTCAAAAAATTGGTGTTTGTGAAAGACGCCGACGCGGTGCTGACGCTCACCCATCTGCGCGGCAAGGAGGTGTTGCGGGTCAAAAACTACGTGGGACTGCTCCAAACCGCCGACGGAACGCAGTGGGAGATTTTGCCCAAAATAGCCCAGGGAACCGATGTTGTGGTGGCACGCAAATGTCTCCTTAAAATGCTTCAAAACGTGCAAGACGGGCCGTTTAGGCACTTGACGCAGGCCCAAATGCAGGCTGCACATTTGCCACTTTGGGAGATTTTTGTGGGGGCGTTTGCAACCGAAATGGAGCAACTCACGCGGCAAGGGATTCAGAAATGCTACCAACTGACGGAAGACACCCAACCGTTTTTGCGGGGAAAATGGCAGCCCCACCGCCAACGACCGCTGCACCAAGAGACTTTTTCGGTAGTTTATGATGAATTTTCGGCCAATGTCCTGCCCAACCGTCTCTTGAAAAGTTGTGTATTGTACCTCTCGCGTCAAAGTCAAGATTTTTCAAATCAAACGCGCTTGCGGCGGCTGCGTTTTGCGTGGGACGAAGTGCCACCTTCGACCAATCCCAAGCAGGATTTTGAACGACTCACTGCTTCCGACCGTCGCTTTGACCGCTACCAAAAAGCCCTTCAATGGGCCAAAGTGCTGCTGTTTGGGCAGGGATGGACGGGTCAGGGCGCTACGCCGCAATGGTCGCTGCTGTGGCCTACCGAGCGGCTGTTTGAGCAGTACGTGGCGCGGAGTTTTCGGCGTTATTGGGAAGACTATGACGTGGTTTATCAAGACAGCAGTACGTTTTTGATTGCCGACCACCAAGGCCAAAAACGTTTTCATCTTCGGCCTGATTTGGTACTGCGAAAACGGACCTCATCCCCGACCTTTCTCCTCGGGGCAGGAGAAGGGAGTTTAGAGGTACAAACCCCAACGTGGGTGTTGGACATCAAATGGAAGTGGCTCACGCCTACGTTGCCGCATTATGGCATTGACCAAAGCGACTTGTATCAGTTGTATGCCTACGGGCGCAAGTACGAGGCCGATGCGCTGTATTTGCTCTATCCTGCTCACGAGGCGTTTCAGGCGGCATTGCCACCGTTTTACTACGATGAGCATTTGAGCGTTACGGTTGTTCCGTTTGACCTTACCGCTCCACTCGACCAAACCATGCAGCAGCTACGGGAGGTTTTTGAAGGTTGATTTTGGGACTGTAAATCACAGCGGCTCAAAATTCCTTAAAACTATTACCCCCTACATGAAGGTCGAAGTTTATTGATAAATCCAAATCATTCATTCTTCTTATGTCGTCCGCGTCAATATTGTATCCACCTATCATTCCGTTTCCATTATGAGTGTCCGATGATACTTGTATATGTCCGTTTGCAAGGTCAACAAGTCGTTTTATGCCTTTTTTGTCTTGTTCTAAACAGTCAAGTAGTTTTTTTAGCTTGTCTTCAAACTCGTCAGGCTCAGAATTCGGTAAAATTATAAAATGGCTAAAAATATACTTTGACTTGCCACCTTTTCTGAGGTCGCCTTTATTCCAAAATTCAGTTGGTATCAGACGTGGAAATGCGGTATTAGCAGACGCTTTACTAGACTTTGGTGTCAGATTCAGTATAATATCGTTGTACTTGATTGGCCATGTGCGAGAGTTAGTATGATTGTATATTGGCAGGAATTAGGAAATCTACTGCATTTTCTCCAACGGTGATTTGCAGAAGATTTCATATGATTTGCAAGTCAATCAGAACCCTACCAAACTATCTTAGAAAATTTGCGTAAATAGAAATATCCGCAATAGACTGTCTGCGTTTCTAAGACGTCCGTACATGAGAGATCAAGTTCTCGATATGACTATCTGCCCCTACACGTGATTACTTTGGAAAGATTATGGCTTAAGTTAGCCTGCCGTGGAAAGCGATAAAGAAAGATGCATGCAGATACATGGATGTCGATTTAACAAAACAGAAACTTGCGCGAAATGACGTTCACTCCGTACTCCTGTCAACTGCTAAGAAATTTAAAAGAACGGAAGAGGCAATGGAGTTATAGTGAAAAAAAACAGTGTTTAGGTTTTAAACGGAAGACTAAACACGAAATCCATCACTACTTTTAGTCACGTTTGAACTAAGCATGTTCTACTAAGTGCTAAC
>JALOLW010000369.1 GCA_025455795.1 Spirosomataceae bacterium | reverse complement strand
AAAAAAACTCTTGATTTTGAGGTACATCACACCAAAAACCGCTTCTTTAAAAATTTTGGTGGACATCTTCGAAACACCTTTGGTACGGTCGGTGAAGATGATGGGGACTTCGGTGATTTGGTAGCCGTATTTCCAAGTGTTGAACTTCATTTCTATCTGAAAAGCGTAGCCTACAAACCGAATATGGTCAATCCCGATGCCTTGTAGCACCTCGCGCTTGTAGCAGACAAAGCCCGCTGTGGGGTCCATGACCTGCATACCTGTAATGAAACGCACGTAAACCCCCGCAAAATAAGACATCAAAACGCGCCCCATCGGCCAATTGACCACATTGACCCCCTTGATATAGCGCGACCCCACGGCCACATCGTAGCCGTCGGTGGCGCAGGCGTGGTACAAACGCACGAGGTCTTCGGGATTGTGGGAGAAGTCAGCGTCCATTTCAAAAAGATAGCGGTAGCCTTCGCCCAATGCCCACTTGAAGCCATGAATGTAAGCCGTACCGAGGCCAAGTTTGCCTTTACGTTCCAAAATATGGAGTCTTCCTGCGTATTCAGCTTGCAACTCCTTCACTTTGAGGGCTGTGCCATCGGGTGAGCCATCGTCCACGATAAGGACATGAAAAGGGTGTGAAAGGCCAAACACTTTTCGGATGATGGCTTCAATATTCTCTATTTCGTTGTACGTTGGAATTACTACAATACACTCTTTCATTTCTGTTAAAGCCCCCTGCCCCGGAGGGGAGTTTATTTTCGATTTGTGAATTCAAATCTCACGGGATTTCATGGCGTCTTGCTCGAATAGCAAAATCAATATCGTTATCACAAAAACGATTCCAAAGTGTGTTGTGTTGCACAAAAAAATTTAAAAAACGTTAAAATCGTGGCACGACTATGACCGATAAGCAGAACAGCAGCATTCTCGTATCAGTCGTGCCACGAATTGAGTCTCTATTTTGAAGAGTAAGACTTCACAGTATCAATGAAACATCGTACTTTATCGGGGTCGGTATCGGGATAAACGCCGTGGCCGAGGTTGGCAATGTAGCGGTGCGTACCAAACGACCTCAGCATTTTGGTGACTTCGGTGCGGATTTGGGCGTAATCGGCATACAACACGCAGGGGTCGAGATTGCCTTGGAGGGTTTTGGTAGGAATCAACTGCCGCGACTCGGCGGCGTCCATGTTCCAATCCAACCCTACCACCGAGCAGTTGAGTTGTCCGATGTCTTGTCTGGCAAAAAACGCTCCTTTGGCAAAAACTGTCACAGGCACTGAGTCAGCAAGCGCGTCGCAAATCTGCTTGATGTACGGCAATGAGAAAGTTCGATACTGCTCTGGTGAAAGAATCCCCGCCCAAGAATCAAAAATTTGGACCAAATTCGCACCCACTGCTACTTGTGCTTTGAGATAAGCGATGGTGCTATCGGTGATTTTTTGAAGGAGTGCGTGCGAAAACTGCGGGTCGGCGTAGAGGGCTTTTTTGGCCACCGAAAATGTCTTGGAGCCTTTGCCTTCTACCATATAACAAAAAATGGTGAACGGTGCCCCCGCAAATCCGATGAGCGGCACGCGGCCGTTGAGTTCTTGTTTGACGATTTTGATGGCATCCAATACGTACTTCAAGTGTTCTTCCGGGTCGGCTACGCGTAACTGCTCAATATCGGCCACGGTCTTGACCACCTGCGGAAAAACAGGCCCGCGTTTTTCTTCCATTTCATACGGCAGGCCCATCGCTTCGGGTACAACCAATATATCAGAAAAAATAATGGCGGCATCCACACCCAACAAATCTACGGGCTGAAGCGTGACTTCGGCGGCTAATTCGGGGGTGGTGGCCAATTTGATAAAATTGCCTGCTTTTTCGCGCACCGCGCGGTATTCGGCCAGTATGCGGCCTGCTTGGCGCATCATCCACACAGGCACGCGCTCAGTGCGCTCACCACGCGCTGCTCGCAACAATAAATCGTTTTGTAGTATTTCCATTGGACAAAGGTACAAAGAATTTAAGAACCCCTCCTAAATACAGTGTTTTGCAAGTTATTTCATGTATTTTGAACCGCAAAGGCGCAAAGACGCTATGTTTTTTACATTCATTCGTAGCGTCCTTGCGTCTTGGCGGTAAAATTAATATTAGAACAAAATTTATAAATCACGGTACTAAATCCTCCTCAGAAGGGAGGACTTTAAATGCAGATAATCTCAATGCTCTTTTGCAAAGAAGGGCTTCAAATGCAGACTATTTTACCAAAAGGTTTTTGGCGACATCGTGGCTCACAAACAAAGGCCGTTGCCCGTCCAAAACCACCGCAATGGACTTATCAAAGTCGCTGATTTCCTGCACCGTAAGGCGGCAGCCAAGGGTCAAGTGGGCTTTGTCTAAGTGCTGTAAAAAAGCGGGTGAGTGTTCAGAAACGCCCGTCATCACGGCGGTTTCGCCGACCGTGATTTCGGAAAGTTTTCGATAGCGTACTTGTGGCATTTCGCCGTGGGCATTGGGGATAGGGTCGCCGTGGGGGTCAAATTGTGGCTTGCCAAGAAATTCATCTAATTTTTCGACCAAGCGTTCGGAGTGGATATGCTCCAACTGTTCGGCAATGACGTGTACTTCATCCCAACCAAATTGAAGTTTTTCGACCAAAAATACTTCCCAAAGGCGGTGTTTGCGAATGACCGTTAGCGCAAGTCGCTCGCCCTCAGACGTGAGACGCACGCCCTGGTATTTTTGATAGTTGATAAGTCCTTTCTCAGAGAGTTTCTTAATCATGTCCGACACCGACGCGGCACGGGTTTGGGTGCTATCGGCCAGGGCATTGGTCGAAACCCACTCGTCGGTATTGGCCGACAGGAAAAAGATACTTTTGAGGTAGTTTTCTTCGGTGAAAGTATGCACAGCCGTTGGAGTTTTGACAATAAAAAAGGCTGCAAATCATTGATTCACAGCCTTTTGCAGAGAGAGAGGGATTCGAACCCCCGGACCTGTAACAGTCAACGGTTTTCAAGACCGCCGCATTCGACCACTCTGCCATCTCTCTAAAAATCCCATTACTCTTTGCTTTGGGACTGCAAAGGTAGTGAATTTGATTTTTTTGTCAAGCGTTTTTCAAAGGATTTTTTTTCGACGTTGATTGGTTTTTGTCCAATATTTCTATTGCAGTGCCTGTGCTAAGTCTTCAATAAGGTCGTCGGGGTGTTCGAGGCCGATGGACAGTCGGAGTAGGTTTTTGGGTGATACCGAATGAACGCCTTCGGCAGTAGCACGATGCTCAATGAGGCTTTCAACACCCCCCAAACTGGTAGCCCGAATAAACAATTTTACTTTGCTTTTGAGTTTAAGAGCTTCTTTTTCACCACCTTTGAGTTGAATAGAAAGCATCCCGCCGCCCATTTTCATTTGTTGTTGAGCGATTTCATACCCTTCATGGTTTTTCAAAAAAGGATAATGTACCGCCGCAATACGAGCATGTTGGCTCAAAAATTCGGCTACTTTGGCGGCGTTTTCTGACTGCTGCCGCACACGCAAGGCGAGGGTTTTGAGACCGCGCAAAATGAGCCAACAGTCAAACGGTGCGGCCACAGCTCCCCCCAATGCCTGCACGCGACGGGCTTTTTCGGCCCAGTGGTTGTTTTCTTTGAAAATCAACGCACCACTCAACAAGTCGCTATGACCACCGAAGTATTTGGTAGCCGAGTGCATGACGACATCACAGCCCAAGTCGAGCGGACGTTGGAGAACGGGCGTAGCCCAGGTATTGTCACAAACCACCAATGCCCCCAACGCTTGTGCTGTGCTGGCGATGGCTTGGATGTCGGTGATTTTGAGCATAGGATTGGAGGGCGTTTCGAGCCAGACGAGTTTGGTGTTGTCAAAAGCCCGCTCCAACGCCTCTATATCTGTCATGTCCACGCGCGTGTAGCGCAAACCCCAACGCTGCATCACTTCTTCGAGCAGCGCAGGTGTGCCGTAGTAAGCATCGTCGGGGATGATGACGTGGTCGCCTGGCGAGAGGCATTGGAAAATAGTGGCCGTAGCAGCTTGCCCCGACGCAAAAGCCATGCCCACCTTTCCTCCTTCGAGCAGGGCGTAGGCGTGTTCGAGGGCATCACGGTTGGGGTTGCTGGTGCGGCTATAGACGTGTCCATGCGGGAGGCTGATGTCTGGCTCACGCTCAAAGGTGGTCGAAAGATAAATCGGTGGTGCAACGGCACTGGCGTTGGCATCGGTGATATGGGTGGCCCGAATGGCGAGGGTTTCGATGTTCATGTCAGCATTGTGATTTTGAGGGCAATTTTAGCGCAAATCTTTTCAAAACAAAAACATCTTACGTAAGTTTGACCCAGTACAATCTTCATCTTTCACTTTTAACCCATCCAAAACCGATGACCTTTGAAACTTTTGTCGTCTCTGTCGAAAATCACATCGCACAAGTCACCTTCAACCGCCCC
>JALOLW010000368.1 GCA_025455795.1 Spirosomataceae bacterium | reverse complement strand
CAACGACGGCAAAGGTGGTTTCAAAATGGACATTGCCACCAAAATTCCCCAACACGCTACCCTCGGCATGGTGACAGACGCCACTTGGGCCGATTTGAACGCCGACCGCTACCCCGAACTTGTCGTAACGCAGGATTGGGGCGAAATTGTGGTTTTTGAAAATCAACAAGGCAAACAACTCACCCCCAAAATGGTAGAAGGCACCAGCGGCTGGTGGAACCGCCTCAAACCTGCCGATTTGGACGGCGACGGCGACTTGGATTTTGTGGTGGGTAACTTGGGACGCAACACCCGCCTATGCGCTTCTGAACAGACGCCTGTGGAATTGTATGCCAAAGATGTGGACAACAACAGCGTACATGATACGTTTATCAACTGTGCCGCCGAAGATGGTGTTTTGTACCCGTTTTTACTCAAAACGGACCTCCAAAAAGCCATTCCGAGTATCAAAAAGAAATACATTTACTTCTCGGACTACGGCAAAAAACAACTGAACGAAATCTTTGACAAAGGTGAGCTGAACGACGCCGTAGTCAGAAAAGTAACCCAACCCAACAGCGGTATTTTGCTCAACGAAAAAGGGACACTGACTTTCAAAGCCTTGCCTACGCAGGTACAGTTTTCACCCATCTATGGCATCGAAACCGTGGATTATGATGCAGACGGTAAACTTGATATTTTGCTGGCGGGCAATTTCTTCGACGTACTGCCCGAATTTGGGCGGTATGATGCCAATTACGGCATCGTGCTGCGAAATCAAGGCCAAGCAGCGTTTGCGCTCGTTCCGCCCGCGCAATCGGGCTTTATGGTACGTGGGCAGGTACGTAATATGCAAAAAGTCCGCGCTAAAAATGGTAAACCTCTCTTTGTGTTGGCCAAAAACAGCGATAAAATGCAGGTATTTGGCTTAAAGTAGCGAATTGCTCAACGCTTGCCAATCAATTTGTTTCACGACTTGCCTGGCAATATCGAACGGAGCGGTGATAGTAATGACCAGGTTTTCAAAGAGTTTTCCACCTTTTTTGAACTGCGGTTGGTAGCGTACATCCGTTCCCCGATTGACAGGTTTAAGATTCCATCCGCCCAGCAAAACCACCGTTTCTTGTCGCGGTGCGGCACCTGCCAAATCGGGTTTGAGTGTCACTTCAAGAGCCAGCGTACTCCCCGCCACTTGAATGATTTCGGAGGTGGTAACGATACGCGCACTTTCAGTGTCTTGGAGGCGGTAGTTGCCGAGGTTCATTTCAACGCTTACCGTGTAGATATTTTGGGCGTTTTTGGCGGCGGCTTCGGGGTTGGCATGGTACATGGTGTCGCGGTGTACATAGAGCGAAGGGGGCGTAGTAGTAGCCAAGCGAGTGGTGTCCACCATGGCTTGGCGTGCCGTGGCAATGGTAGTACGCTCGATGGTGAGGTCGTAGCGGTCAGAACACAAATGGACAAAACCGCCCCATTCGGAGGTGACTTCCAAACTTCCCATGGAGTGTTTTTCGTCAAAAACGCGCCACTCGCCCGTGGGGGTTTTGGTTGTAAACTGACTTTGGAGAGCTTGAACGATGCGGTTATAGGCTTGGTTTTCAGCCTCATTGGCAGGGCGACACTGAGCATACAATGTCTCTGAGACCAGCGATAAAGCAAGTAAGAGGTAGATTTTCATAACGATTCGGATGAAAGTGAGAAATGATTGTCGGTACAAAAGTACCAATTTGTACGAACTGTTGGTTGTTTGTGGTTAGGCTTGTAAAATTTCGGCGGCAACGCGCTCACCCGAGCGAATCGCCCCTTCCATGTAGCCATTCCAAACATCCGCCGTTTCGGTCCCTGCCCAGTGGATACGTCCTACGGGTTCACGTAGGGCTTTGCCTACGCTTGTCCACGCACCCGTGGGCATGATGCCCGCGTAGCACCCACGCGACCACTCTTCGGTCGCCCAGTTGTGGTCTAAATATTGGAGTGGTTGCCGTGCTTGTTCGCCAAAAAACCTCGCAAAAGCGTCGAGGGCTTCGGCTTGGCGTTGGGCGGGCGAAAGTTGGGTAAAGGCTTTGGCACGATGCCCCAACACAAACCCCATCAAAATCCCCTTGCTACCGTCTTTGGGAGAGTTGTCAAACGTGACTGTCACGTAGCCGTCGGTGGTGGCGGCGAGACCGTTGAGGTTTCGGTCGCGCCAAAAAGGTCGGTCATAAATTGCAAAAGTTTTCCAGACATCGCCCATGAACATCCGTTGGGTGAGTTGGTCGCGGGTGGTGGGCAAAAGCGGCGCGTAGTCAATGCGTTGGGCGAGTGTGGGCGGTATCGCTACCACCACTCTTTTGGCCTCGTAACTAAACCCCTCGCCTTTGACCATAACGCTATCGGCGGTTTGTATAATGGCTTTGACGGGCGAACTGAGGCGTATTTTGTCTAAAAACTCCGCTGCGAGATGATTGACTATCGCCTGTGAGCCGCCCCCAATCCGCTCCTCTTGTGCGCCATTTTTGACATTCATCAGCATTTCCAAATCTCCACCCGACTTGGTATAAAACAGCGCGTGTAACATCGAAATCTCCGACGGGTCGGCAGCCCATATCGCTTCGGCGGCTACCTTAAAAAAATCACGTGCCACCTCAAAACGCATCTGTTTTTGCATCCACGAAGCCAGTGTCATGCTGTCCCAATAGGCCGCTTGGGGCGTAAGCCAGGGCGTTTCGAGGTGGATGCTTTTGGAGAGTTTATTCATCTTTTTGATGGCACTGTCCAAACTCACCAATGCCCCAATCGGCAGCGGCGGAATCAGCCCGCTGTATCGCTTCACTTTGCCACGAAAATACTGCGTGCTTTTGCCTTCGGTGTAAGTGGGAAATGTCGGTACTCCAAACTCCCGAGCGAGGGCGTAAATACGGTCTTGGGTAGGGCCTACCCAAGCCGCGCCCAAGTCTATGTAGCTTCCGTCGGCCAAAGTCTGCGTGTGTACGCGCCCGCCCACGCGGTCGCGGGCTTCGAGCAGAAGCACATTTTGACCAGCTTTGAGCAGTTGGCGCGTCGCTGTCAGCCCAGCATAGCCCGCCCCAACGATAAGAGTATCAAGCATGATTACACCCGCGTCAGCTTAATCGGATAAGTCTGCTTGGCGTTCCATTGGCACACGTAGATGTTTTCGTCGTTGTCAACGCACACGTCGTGGCAGTGCATAAAGATAGGCTGTGCTTGCAGCATGAGTTGGAGTTGGCCGTTGCGGTATTCGGGTTGTGTACCGCCAGGGTTGGAGATGACCTTATCGTTTTTGTCCAAAATCGTCACAAAGCCAGAGTTGGGGGTTTGGTTGAGGTAGCGCAACCGCGACCAACACACGCCCGCGTAAAGCGTATCGCCCTTAATCACAGGCCGACACACGAATGCGCCAGGCAGAAAAATCGTAGAAAGATACTTGCCATCAAGCGTAAAGCGTTTGAACGCATTGTGTCCGCGCGAGGTCACGATGAGTGTTGGGTTGGCCTTGTTTCGGTAGTCCACCGTGATGCCGTGGGCGGTAGAAAACTGCTCGTCGCCATCGCCTGCCCCGCCAAACTTGCGGATAAACTCGCCTTTGGAAGAATATTGCAAAATCCACTGCGACCCGTAACCGTCAGCCACGTAAATATCGCCATTGGGGCCGACGCAGGTTTCGGTGGGCAAAAACTTATCTTCGGGTTTGTAAGCACCTACTTTGGACGGATGCTCAATCGTCATCAGCATGGTTCCTTTCAAGTCGGTTTTGACCACCTTGTGCAAGTTGGGGTCGCAGATAAACAAAAACTCTTCGCCGTTGGCATCCCAAAGCGTAAGTCCATGTCCCCCGGGGTATTCACTCCCCCAGCTTTCGAGTAGTTTGCCCGAGCGGTCATACACCAAGATGTTGTTTTTGGTTTCGTCGGTCACCATGATAAGCCGCCCTTTTTTGTCTTGCACCATCTCGTGACAGTTCTTGACGGGAAACTTCGCCGCGTCCAATTTGCCCCAATTGGCCGCTACTTTGTACCGATGCGAGCCGTGTCCGATGATTTCGCCATCCAACTGACGGGCTTGTGAGGGCGTGATGAGTGAAGGCGTGAGCATTGCCGCCGCAGTCGTTTTGACAAAATCACGGCGCGAAAAAGAAGGTTTCATGCAGGAGAAAGTTTATGATTGATAGCCAAAAAGGCGTTCCAAACCTTCGAGATTTGGAATGCCTTACTCCTGGTAAATAGCACAAAACCTGCAAAATCTACTCATATCGTTGCTACGGTGTATAGAGATAGCTGCCAAAGTGACGTGGAAAAAAGCTACTTCGAAAAATGAGGGATTTAACTGTATTTTATTAACAGGTAGGTGCTATGACAAAATCCTAAAATGTTACCATATTACTTAGGAGTTCGTTTTTAGAAGTGTCTCAAAACGGGACAAGCCCGCTTTATGGGCGGGCTTGTCGTGTTAATATCGTGGCGGCT
>JALOLW010000031.1 GCA_025455795.1 Spirosomataceae bacterium | reverse complement strand
TGTTTTTATGGCTGTTAGAGAGATGAATCGTCGTTGGCTATGCCGACGACGATTGTTTTTTGATACACCTCCACGAATATCGGGGACTTTTGTTAGGGGTTTCTCAATGGCAAAATCCGAAGCCTGATTTTGGTTGTATCGAAACTGATAAGACTGCCTTCCAAAAGATGATGCTGATTATTCAATAAGCATGCGACGACTTGTTCCCCAATAAATTCTGGCAATAGTTCTTGGCTTTTCAATTGAAAAACACTGGGAGAATTGGCATTGGTAGCTGCCAGAATCGCCCCAAAGTCTAAATCATGGGTAAAGACGATGTATTTATTTTGCTGTGCGTATTCAAAAATCAGACTATCCAGAGCGTTGGGGAGACCAATATTAGACCAATGTACAGCCATGATATTGTGTTTTGAAAAGAAATGCACCCAAGTGGGTGACAAGTTCATATCAATCAATATTTT
This sequence comes from Spirosomataceae bacterium, assembly GCA_025455795.1. GTDB lineage: Bacteria > Bacteroidota > Bacteroidia > Cytophagales > Spirosomataceae > Runella. The sequence continues at coordinate 15,778 of JALOLW010000031.1, read as the reverse complement.
CATGAAGCCAAAGCAGGAATGTCTATTTCTTCCACTCTCCATGCAGCATAAGCAAGTGCTTGGCGTAGATCTTCTTCTTCCAAATAAGGATAAGCATGTAAAATTTCTGCAAAAGAATGTCCTGCTGCCAACAGGCCCACCACTGCTCCAACGGTTACGCGCAAGCCTCTGATACAGGGCTTTCCACCCATTACTTGTGGGTCAAACGTAATTCTATTGATGTGCATAATGATAAACTATTTTGGTTAATATTGACTTTTATCACAAATTTAAACGAAATATTCCGCAAAAATGTAAAAACAGTATGACTCCTCCACAAGACCTCCTGACCCGCTACGACGCCATCATCCAAAACGAAACCCTCGACCAACTCCTGCCCTTTCTCCAATCGGTTGAGAAAAAAGATTATGAGGTGTTGAAGAGGCAGCGCGATACCCTCAGCAAACGCATTGAGCTTATTTTGCAAAATAAATCCCCAACCTCACCAAATGGGAAGGCAACAGTGCGTTGAAGGGTGTGGTCAAGAGGATTTTAGGAAGGTAGCGAATGACTACAAAATGAATTACAATTGAAAAGATGTAAATTTGTCCCATAAATGTTTTAAGCCATGTTGTCAAAAAAGAAATTCATAGAGAAAGTCCAAAACAAAACACATCAATGGCTTCCCAATGCCGAAGTGTTTTTGTTTGGATCAAGAGCAAGAGGAACCCACAATAAGTTTTCTGATTGGGATTTATTGGTTTTGCTCAATACCATTGGTGTTCCATTTGAAACGGAAACAAAACTGATGGATTTGTTTTATGAATTGGAACTTGAAACAGGCACTATCATTTCGCCTTTGATTTACAGCAAGGAAGAATGGACGCATAAATACATCGGGACACCGCTGTACCAAAACATTGAGCGAGAAGGTATTCGACTACAATAATGCACAATAAGCCGACACTGATTCAATACCGAATAGCGCGTGCTTATGAAACGCTCGAAGATGCCCGTATATTGGCTTCACAACAGCGTTGGAATTCCACAATCAATCGCCTTTATTATGCCGCATACTATGCCATAATGGCCCTTTTATTAGGGCATGACTTGTTTCCCTCTACCCATACAGGTGCCAAATCAAATTTCAATCAATATTTCATAAATAGTGGAGTAATCTCAAAGGACTTTGGGAAGATTTATTCTCAACTTTTTACTTGGCGACAAAAAGGTGATTACGACGATTTATTCGATTTTAATGAAGAAAAAGTGCTGCCTTATTTTGAACCTGTAAAATCGCTGATAGAAACAATTGAAGCGTTTTTGAAAAGCCAACCCCAATGACCGACGCTACCTACACCTACGCAAGTGCCTCCGCAGTGGAGCAACGCGCCAACGCCCTTGGCCTCACGCTCGCACACCATACCGAGTTAGAAGAAGTCAATGCTGTACCTTGCTTTTTTTGGGGGCGGGTGGTAGAACCCTATCTTACCGCCAAATGCCTGACCACCGTGGCCAAGACCGTTCGCTCGCGCTTTGCCCTCACTGCCCAAGATTTTGCTGCCATGCGCGACCCCATCGTGACGGCAGGCAACGAGCAGGTTCGTTTTGAGGGATTTTCGTCCTGCAACGGCGTTTATGCTCGTCTCGACATCTTGCCCAAAGGCTTGGACGGGGAGTTTTTGGCGAGCGGCACCACCAATGTGGACTTCAATGAACCGATGATCAATGCCCTCAACAATGTCAAAAACAACGAAAATATGCTGCTGTCGATGGGGCAAAAGGAAGTGAGCATCAGCACTGACAACGCCAAAGTAACCGAAAAAAAAGTAACCCTACCCCAACGTTGGATCAAGGGCCTCACGAGTGTGCAGCATTATTTGGCCGAAATGGATTTGGTGTTTGAAATCAATCAGTTACAAGCCCTGCAACTATTTCAGACATTGCCCAAAGGTACGCTCAAAAACGACCTCTTCGTAGTGCAACGGGCCGCCAAAACGATGTTTTCGCCGCTACAAAGTGGCAAAAGTGTGCGGGTGGGTTCGGCACATCGGTTGCGGTTGATGGAGTCGTTGCTGCCTCATGTTCAGAAAGTCCAGATTTACCAAAGCGAAGACACCGAAGCCTGTGCTTGGGTGCTGACTTTGGGGCAGTTGCGTCTGGTGATGGCCTTTTCGGCTCATGCCTATCGGGGGTTTTCAGGCGAAGGCAAAGCCCTCCAATTCCTGCTTGAAGAAGTGCCGATGGAGTGGGTATATGGCCTCAACAACACCCTTCGTGCCAACGAATACTTCGACCCGACACTGTTGGCCATCGAAAACGATATCGCGTTTAGTTCTGCCGATGCCCTCACCGCCAACCTGTCGAGCATGGGCATGTTGGGCTATGATTTGGTGCAGCGGCAGCATTTTTTCCGAAGGCTTCCTTTCAAATTAGAGCGAATATTGAGCCTTAATCCTCGCCTCAAAAACGCCAAAAAATTGGTAGCCGCCAACGACATCCAAGTCACCGACCGCCGCGAGGGCTACATTCAGGCGCGGGTCAAAGGCACAGGCGGTGTGTTTCATACGGTCATCCTCGAAGGCGACGCTTCGCGCTGCACCTGCGAGTGGTTTACCGATCACCAAGGCAAACGTGGCCTTTGCAAGCACGTTTTGGCCGTCAAAATGAGTATTTAAAAAAAGTAAAATGACCAACAAACAGCAAATTCTCAAGCAATATTTCGGATACGACACTTTTCGACCTTTACAGGCAGAGATTATAGATTACATTTCGGCAGGCAACGACTGCATGGTACTTATGCCTACGGGCGGTGGCAAATCGCTCTGCTACCAAGTGCCTGCTTTGATGACCGACGGCCTCACACTCGTGGTATCGCCGCTTATCGCTTTGATGAAAGACCAAGTACAAGCCCTGCTCGGCAACGGTGTCGCGGCAGCGTATCTCAACAGCACCCTTACCTACAACCAACAAGCCGAAATAGAACGACAGTGCCGCACGGGCGAATTGAAACTGTTGTACATTGCCCCCGAAAAATTGTTCCAATCGGGCTATCTCGAATTTGTCAGCTCGCTCAATATCAATCTGTTGGCCATAGACGAGTCGCATTGTGTATCGGTGTGGGGGCATGATTTTAGACCAGAATACACCCAACTGCACGTACTCAAAACAGCGTTTCCGAAAGTACCGATGGTGGCCCTCACCGCCACCGCCGACCGCGTGACGCGCCGCGACGTGTTGAAACAGTTGGGCATTCCGTCGGCGCGGGTTTTTGAGGCGTCGTTCGACCGCCCCAATCTCTCACTCAACGTGATGCCCGGGCGCAATCGCCTTCGCACGATTGAGGATTTTTTGAAAGATCATCCCAAACAGGCGGGTATCATTTACTGTTTGGCGCGGGCTACTACCGAAGATGTAGCTCTCAAACTCCGCGCTAAAGGCTTCAACGCGCGGCATTATCACGCCAAAATGCCCGCCGAGGAACGTTCTCAAACCCAAGACGCTTTCCTGCGCGACGATGTCCAAATCATCGTGGCGACGATTGCCTTCGGAATGGGCATTGACAAGTCCAACGTCCGCTGGATTATGCACTACAACATGCCCGCCAACGTCGAGAGTTTTTACCAAGAAATAGGTCGTTCTGGCCGCGACGGCCTCAAAGCCGACACGTTGTTGTTCTATACATTCAACGATTGGCTCATGCGAAAGCAGATGGTCGAAGGTTCTGAACTTCCCAACCACCTCAAAGAAATCCAACTCGCCAAACTCGACCGCATGAAGCAGTACGCCGAAGCCGACCACTGCCGCCGTCGGATTTTGTTGAGTTATTTCAACGAAACCGTCGAGCGCGACTGTGGCAACTGCGACGTGTGCCGCAATCCCCGTTCCAAGTTTGATGCCACCGTTCCCGCCCAAAAAGCCCTGTCGGCCATTGCCCGCGCTGACCAAAAAATAGCGATGGGCTTGCTCATAGACGTACTGCGCGGCTCACACAACCGCAACGTGACCGAGCGCGGCTACGACAAAATCAAGACTTTCGGGGCGGGTCGTGACCTGCGGGCCGAAGAATGGGCCGAGTACCTTACGCAAATGCTCAATTCGGGCGTGGTAGATGTGGCTTACGACGAAGCGCACGCCCTCAAACTCAACGAAATATCGTGGCGGGTGCTGCGCGGCGAGCGCAAAGTAGAACTGGTGCGTTTTGAGTCTTACCAACAAAAACGCGAGCGCGCTCAACTCGAAGAACCAGTGGTAAAATCGAAGAAAGAGGTGATTCGTGATGAGCTTTTTGAGCGGCTTCGACTGCTCCGCAAGCGTTTTGCCGATGCCGAAAACGTGCCGCCGTTTGTGGTGTTTTCGGATGCTACCCTTTCTGATATGAGCGAAAAACGCCCCATCACGCGCCAGCAAATGCTGCAAGTGTCGGGCGTGGGCGAGGCGAAATTTGCGCATTACGGGGAGGCTTTTATCAACGAAATCCTCAACTACGCCCGCGAAAAAACCGAACCTGGTACGCGCGTCGTCAATGGCATGACCTACGTCGAAACCTTTGATTTGTACAAAAAAGGCTTAACACCCGCGCAAATTGCCCAAAAACGCAACCTCAACGAACTGACGATTTACTCGCACTTGGCCAAACTCCACGAAGATGGCTTTGACGTAAACATCAAGCAGTACGTCACGCCCCAAGAATACGATACCATTACCGACATGGCCGCCCAACTTGACATCCAAAAAGGCGCAGCCCTCAAACCTCTCTACGATGCCCTCGGCGAGCAGTACGACTACTACAAACTACGCATAGCGTTGGCGTTGTGGGGATAAAACTACGCATTGACCCGCCCCATCACCCATTTCATCTCGGTTGCGATTTGCCGACAGCGCGCATCGTAAGTAGCTGATTCTTCGGGGGTTTCGTCAGATACTTTGGGGTCAATATACATGATAGGAAGCCGCCGCTCGGCACCAGGAATAAACGGGCAGTTGGCCTCGGCGTGGCCGCAGGTCATAATGGCCGCAAAACCGCGACTCGGATTGGGTGCTTGGTCATAGACTTTGGAGAAAGCAACGACGGACGGCAGATTTTCGTCAAAATGGATTTCATAAACGGGGTTGTCACCGTCAGTGGTTTGATTGACGACCAAACCCGCCCGTCGAAAAGCCGCCACGGTGCGAGGATTGCAGGCTGTGGCTTCTGTTCCTCCCGAAAAGCAATGCACGTTTTTGAGGTCAAAATACGCCGCCGCTACCTGAGCCCATACCTGCCCCAAGTGGCTCCGACGCGAGTTGTGCGTACAGATAAACGTCAGATTAACAGAGCTTTGGGTATCTAACTTGGCCTTGATATAGTCTGCCAAAGGCTGCAATACAGCCTGACGTTCGGGTGAGACTTCGCTCACAGAAAGTGATTCAAAATAAGTTTTGACGGGAGCAATCATTAGCGAAATTTATGGGTTTGTTTGAGGGCATAGTTCACGAAGAGAATCAACACAGGTACTTCGATCAGCGGCCCAATGACCGCCGCAAACGCCGCCCCAGAATTGATACCAAAAACTGCAATGGCAACGGCAATCCCCAACTCGAAGTTGTTGCCTGCGGCCGTAAACGCCAATGAAGTTGATTTGGCATAATCGGCCCCCGCGCGTTTGGAAAGATAAAACGCCGAGAAAAACATGATACCAAAATAAAGGGTAAGTGGCACTGCAATCCGAACGACATCAAACGGGATTTGCACAATCAACTTGCCTTTTAAGCTAAACATTACCACAATCGTGAGCAACAGCGAGATGAGCGTAATAGGACTGATTTTGGGCAAATATATCTTTTCAAACCACTCCTGACCTTTCAAAGCCACTAAGCCGTATCTTGAAATAAGCCCCAACAAAAACGGAATCCCCAAATAAATGAAGACACTTTGAGCTATCTCGCCAATGGTGATGTGGACTTCGTAGCTTTTTAATCCAAACAACGGCGGTAAAATGGTGATAAACAACCAAGCGTACACCGAATAAAACAGCACTTGAAAGATGCTATTGAAAGCCACCAAACCCGCCGCATAAAGACGGTCGCCGTTGGCAAGATCGTTCCAAACAATCACCATCGCAATACAACGCGCGATGCCAATCATGATGAGTCCCGTCATATATTCGGGTTTATCGGGTAAGAAAATCACCGCCAATCCAAACATCAACAGAGGGCCCACAATCCAGTTTTGCAGGAGCGACAAAGCCAAAATTTTGGTGTTGGCAAAAACCTTTGGTAACTCTTCATAGCGGACTTTGGCGAGCGGTGGATACATCATCAAAATCAGCCCGAGCGCAAGCGGCACGTTGGTCGTTCCGATATTGAACTGATTGATAACAGCCTCAGATTCAGGAAAAAGATAGCCGATTCCGACCCCCAAAAGCATGGCCAAAAATATCCATAAAGTGAGATAATTGTCTAAAAATGAGAGTTTTTTAGGATTCATAATGCGTATTTAGCAACAAGATTGAGATTGACAAGAAGCGTTTTTTGATAGTTCGGCAAATACGCCAAACTGACTCACAAATTGGTTGAACATCTCCCAATTGATACAGTAACACGACGTTTTGCCTTCAATCGTACCTTTGATAAGCCCGACCGCTTTGAGTTCTTTCAAATGCTGCGATACGGTTGCTTGTGCCAAAGGCAATCCCTCTACGATTTGGCCGCAAATACAGCTTTCTTGTTGAGCGAGAATCTTCAGAATTGCAATGCGGGCGGGGTGAGAAATGGCTTTGGCCAAATCAGCCAAGGCGATTTCGTCGGCAGCAAAATCCATTTTTCGATTGATGGCCATTGAAAATATATTTTATATCGCAAATATACGATAAATAATTTTAACCCAACAAAAAAATAATACGTTTTTGTTATGGCTTCACCACTGTCACCGACGCGGGTACACAGCGCACGTTTGCACATTGCCCAGCCAATGCTTGCGCTATCTTGAAATTGGGGATTCCGTAACCCAACAGTTTGTCGGGTGCGTTGGCTTGGGTAGCCGAGCGTTTGAGGTAATCTATCACCTGCATATTGGTCAGCGACGGGTTGGCTTGCCAAAACCCCGCCGCCATGCCTGCCAACAACGGCGCGGCAAAAGACGTCCCCGCACTAAACGAAAACTTACCGCTGTTGGGGTCGGCTACGACGACCTGTGTCCCCTGGGCGGCCAAATCGGGCTTGATGCGCGTGTCGCTCGGATAGCCCACCGAACTAAAACTCGCCTTCGTTTCGGCAGGGGTGACAGCGGCAATCGCAAGCACCGAGTCAGCATCAGAGGGTGCGGTGATGTACTGCCAGGGGTCATTGCCTTGATTGCCCGCCGACACCACCACCAAAATCCCCGCTGCTGCGGCAAAATCTGCCGCGCGGGTGCAAAGCGCGATGTCACCGTTCATTTGGGCGGGAGTGTAGTTTTGGGCGGGATTGTCAAACTCACTGTACCCCAGCGACGAGTTGATTACATCCACCCCCACGCTGTCGGCGTATTCAGCCCCAAACACCCAATATGCCTCTTCGATTTTGGACTCCGACAGCGCATCTTCGGTGCGTAGAAGCAAATAAGAGGCTTTGTACGCCGTGCCTATGAGCGTATCGGCGGTGTTGGCCGCCATGCAAGACAGCACGTTGGTGCCGTGTTTGTCATCATCATAAACATTGGTGTGGTTTTGAACAAAGTCATACGTACCCACAACCCGACTTTCGCTGAATACAGCTTGCAGGCTCGAATGTTGGTTGGCTTTCAAAAAACCCGAATCCAGTACGCCAATCAGCATACCCTCGCCCCGAAAACCTGCCAAATGCATACTGTCGGCGCAGAGCATTTGGACTTGATTGAGCGAAAAACCGTAACCATCAGTGCTATTGGTGCCAAACTTATCGGCCTTGTTATCAGAAAGTTGTTCGACAGCGATGCGGGCGTTGCGAATGTCTCCGCCGCCTTCCATGCCTTTCACAAAAGACAATCCCAGCACTTGTGTGAGCGTGGCGGCATCGGTCTCAATGAGTGCGCCGTTGAGCCAACGAGTTTTGTAAAGCACCTTTACACCCAAGTCACGGAGCGATTGTAAATAAGAAGGATTGGGCGGAAACTCGCGTTCGGTGATGCCAATACCCTGTTTCTGACGACGCTGTATCGCCCTGTTGGAGAGATATTGGGTAGGATTTGAAACGGTGTAAGGTGAGCCTACTTTGTCTTTGAAATAGACCAAATACTTGTTTTGTGCGTGTAGTGCAGCTTCCGAAAATAGCCAAAATGCCAATGCTACTATCAACTTGCCCATGTTGTCGAGTGGTTTTTGGACAACAAGTAGCAAAAATCGTGCTAAGAATTACTTCCAATCCAGCCAGACTTTCATGCGGCCTGCTTGGCGGTTGTCCCAGGCGTAGTAGGGTATGAGCGTAAAAGTTTCGGCACCGTTGTCGGCTTTGATAGTAGCTACCCCGCCGAGGGTATTGGGGTCAAAAGCAACATTGAACTGCGTTTTGGGCGACAGCACCATTTCATTAAAATCCAAATGCCGATTGTCCTGTTCTTCTACACAATACACCAACGGCCCGCGTTGGATGGCTCGTTTGCCCGCGTTGGCTTTCACGCGCGGGTCGGCAGCGATGACTTTGACGGGCATCAACATTCGGAGTTTCACGACATCGTTGCGCATCCAAGTACGAGCGAGTGTCAGGTAACCTTTGTCGGTTTTGAGATTTTCGACAGGTTTGCCATTGACCTCAACGGTGTATTTGTCGCACCAAGCAGGGATACGGAGTTTGACCTCAAAATCGGCTTTGGTGCTGTCGGGCGTTACTTTGAGTTGGACTTCACCCGACCAAGGGTAGTTGGTTTGTTGGGCAAATTTGACTTTGTGCGGCCCCAACTGCACCTCGGTTTCGCTTCCTACGTACAGATTGACCCACAGGGCATTGGCAGAAGTGCTATACACGTAGCCTCCCACCGACGGCATCAGCCGCGACACATTGCTGGGGCAGCAAGCCGTGCCATACCACGGGCGGCGGTGGTGCATGCCCATCGAAGCGAGCGGATTGACGTAAAAAAACAGATTGCCCGTCAGTTGAACCCCCGCCAACGCCCCGTTGTAAAGCGAGCGTTCCAGCACATCAATGTACTTGGCATCGCCCGAATAAAGATTCATGCGTTGGTTCCAAAACACCATCCCTACCGAAGCACAAGTTTCGCAGTAAGCCGACTCGTTGGGCAGGTCATAGTCTTGGGTAAAGCCCTCGTTTTTGGTAGAAGAGCCAATTCCTCCCGTGATGTACATATTGCGCCCGACCACGTCCTCCCACACGCGCTCGAGGGCTTGGGTATAGCCACGGTCGCCCGTTTCGGCGGCCACGTCGGCCATGCCCGTGTAGAGGTACATGGCGCGCACAGCGTGGCCTTTGATGTCGGTGATTTGACGCACGGGGGCGTCGTCTTGGCAGTAAGCCGCACCTTCGGGGAAGTCCTTTTTATCTTCCCAAATACGTCCTTTGCCAAAACCCCTGCCGCGTTGGTCGAGGAGCCACTCGGCGAGTTTGAGGTAGCGGTCGTTTTGGGTAGTGTGGTAAAGTTTGACAAGTGCCAGTTCCAGTTCTTGGTGACCCGTGACCCACGGGCGGTTTTGCATCCGAAAAGTGCTATCGAAGTGATTGGCAAAACGAATCGAAACGTCCAACAATTTACGTTTGCTGGTGGCGTCGAAATACGCAATAGCTCCCTCAATCAAATGCCCCAAACAGTAATCTTCGTGCTTTTCCATGTCGGTCCAGCGTTTGTTGAGGTCGGTGAGAGTGTAGTAGGTATTGAGGTAGCCGTCGGGCAGTTGGGCAGCGGCGATGCGGTTGATCCAACTGTCGGTTTTGGCTTCGAGTGCGCTATCGGGCTTGGTTTTGAGGGTGTAGGCAATGCCCTCTATGACTTTGTAAACGTCCGAATCGTCGAAGTAAATTCCCTTGTGTTTGCCTGACCTCGCGGCGGCGTTGTCAAAATTCAACATTCGGGGCGTCACGCGCTCGGTTTGGTCAATGCACACGGGCAGTGTGGCCGAGTGAACCCTTTCGATGCGCGGCTTCCAGAAGTAATCTTTGACCACTACTTTTGAAAAATTGACGGGCGAAACGGGGCGTTGCGCTTGAAGTGATTGTACCAAAACAGTGAGGCACAAAAGCAAGAAACAGACCTTTTTCATCAAAGTACGTTTGAGAGCGTTTATTCCCTCAAATGTACGTATTTGACAACATTGACACAACTCTATCAGGCTTCTTTCCAGCTAATGGCGCAACCGATGGCCTTGGTTTGATTGACCACCACGGGCTTGCCCGCCAAGATGTTGTTGGCGGCATCTTCTACGTAGCGTTTGGTCACGCCACTGGCATCTTGGTAGTTGTCGTCAATGGTCCCGATGTACTGAACGGTGAACTTACCGCCGTCGTTGCGAAGCATAAAAACGTGCGGGGTGCGCATCGCCCCAAAAGCCTTGGCGACGGCTTGGGTTTCGTCGTGCAGGTACGGAAACGAATATCCTTTGTCGCGGGCGCGTTTTTTCATGTTGTCGAAAGAGTCTTCTTCGTATTCGGAGGCGTCGTTGGCATTGATGGCTACGACGGGCATACCGAGGCTACTGTACTTTTTGTCCAACGCCATGATACGGTCTTCGTAGGCTTTGGCAAAAGGGCAGTGATTGCACGTAAAGACCACGATTACGCCTTTTTTGTCTTTGTAATTGGCCAACGAAACAGCATTGCCGTCCACATTTTTGAGGCTAAAATCAGCTACTACTGCCCCAATCGCATAGCCTGCGGGAGAGGCTTCGGCGTTTTTTTGGCGGAAAATCAGCGTGACCGCCGTTCCCAATGCCAATACGATAGTCAATGCAGTCCAAAATTTATTTTTCATCTTTGTAAAAGCCCCCCACCCCCGATGGGGGAGTTATTAGTTGAGATTGGGCGGCATTCCGTCGGGCGGCGTTCCGCTTGTGATGTCAAATCTCACGGGGATTTTGTTGTTAGAGATATTGTTGAACTTTGACTGAAATTTGCGAAAAAGTCACAGGAAATCAGTGAGTTCTTGACGTAAACGAGGGCTGTCCAAAGTTTGTTCAAAAAACGATTTCTTTCTTCTCTTATTGTTGAAAATCAACGTTGCGGGTATCGCCCCCGACCACTTGGGGCTGATTTTATCAATCCAAGCGTTGGCGTCGGGTTCGTTCAACAACCAAACCGTATTTTTCAGCTTTTGTTTTTGGACAAACGGCACTACTCGGCTATTGATTTCCTTAGCAAAATCCGTGCTAATCAACACGATTTTGACTTTTTTATTTGCAAACTCTTGCCCTATTTGCTCAAAATGGGGCAACTCAGCCACGCAAGGCTTGCACCAAGTCGCCCAAAAATTGAGGATATAAGTTGTATCCGAAGATTGTCGCAATATTTGCGCTACGCGCGGCCACTTCACCATTTCGACGGTTTGGGCAAAGCCACCAAAAGAAGCCATAAGAAATGTAAGCACCCATAGACCTGGGCTGAAAAACGGTTTTATCATGTTTTTTAGGCTAAAATTTCTTTACTCTAAACGATATATTGTAACTTTCCGTGCCATTTCAATCAAACCGTTTTATTAAAACCAAACCGATGGACGCACAAAACGAAAACGAACAACAAATAAACGTTGAGATTTCAGAAGAAATAGCCGAGGGAGTCTATTCCAACTTGGTGATGATTGCACACTCCAACAGCGAGTTTGTGCTGGATTTTATCCGACTGCTACCCGGCGTACCTAAGGCCAAAGTCAAATCGCGCGTGATTCTCACACCCGAACACGCCAAACGCTTGTTGGCGGCACTCAAAGACAATATTCGGAAGTTTGAAGACAACTACGGCGACATCCGCCAATCCGACGAGCCTGACTTCCCGTTTATGGGCTTTGGCGGGCCGATTGCCGAAGCATAGACCATGAACGCAACGCGCAAACCTACCACAGGGCCTCTGCAAGGGATTCGGATTTTGGACTTGACCCGGCTACTCCCAGGGCCACTTGGTACGATGCTGATGGCCGACATGGGCGCGGAAGTCATCAAAATCGAAGACCCCAACAACCCTGACTACGTGCGAGTATTTCCGCCTTATCTCAACGGTGAATCTATCAACTACCTGTCTTTCAATCGCTCCAAACTCAGTTTGACGCTGGATTATGGGTCAGAAAAGGGCCGCCAAACGTTTTTTGAGCTGGTCAAAACCGCCGACGTGGTGGTGGAGCAGTTTAGACCGGGGTTTTTGGACAAAATCGGTATCGGCTACGAAGCCGCAAAAGCCGTCAATCCGCAAATCATTTATGTGTCGGTGACGGGCTACGGGCAGTATGGCCCCTACGCCAAACTCGCCGGGCATGACCTCAACTACATCGCCTACGCGGGGGTGTTGGGCATGACAGGCGATACAGCCCCCACCGTACCGGGCGTTCAGATGGCTGACATTGCTGGTGGCTCTTACATGACGGTCATCGCCACGTTGTCGGCACTGCACGCTCGGGTGCGCACGGGCATGGGGCAGCAGGTGGACGTGGCCATGACCGACGCCGTGATGCCGCTGCTGTCGGCGGTGTATGCCCTGCACGCAGGCGGCGACGCCAAAGCCGAGCGGGGTAAAGCCCCGCTGTCGGGAGGACTGCCCAACTACGGCGTGTATGCTTGTGCCGATGGCAAGTTTGTGGCACTCGGTACGCTCGAACCCAAGTTTTGGGGAAAGTTTTGTACGCTTGTCAATCGGCCCGATTGGACGATGTACGTTTTGCCCAAAAATGAGGCAGAATTGGCTGATTTTAAGCAACAAATCGGCCATTTGTTTTTGGAACATTCACAGGCGCATTGGGTGGATTTTGGCCTTCAAAACGACCTGCTCATTTCGCCAGTCTATGACTTGGCCGACCTCGAACACGACCCGCACCTCCAAGCCCGTGAAATGATACTCACGCAGCAACATCCGCGCGCAGGCACGTACAAAACGATAGGTGTACCGCTCAAATTTTCGAGTACACCCGCCCAACCCGCGTGGCTTGCCCCTATCATGGGCGAAGATACCGAGGCCATTTTGACGCAATTACGTAGCTGATAATCAGATGTTTAAAAACCTTATTTTGGTGGGTTTTGGCGGAGCAGCGGGAAGTATTTTACGCTACTTGACGGGCTACGTCGCGGCCAAAGTCGTCGTTTCGGCGTTTCCAGTCGGTACATTCGTGGCCAACATCGTCGGATGTTTTATCATCGGGGCAGTTTATGGCGCGGTGGCGCGGTGGGAGTGGTTTACGCCCGAGTGGCGGCTGCTATTGGCTACGGGGTTTTGTGGAGGCTATACTACTTTTTCGGCATTGGCTTACGAAAACCTAACGCTTTGGCAATCAGGCCAGTACGGGCTTTTCATTGGCTACATTTTGGCCAGCTTGGTGATTGGAATTTTGGCAGTTTGGGGCGGATTTTATTTGATACAAAAATGGTCATAGGAATCGGTGGATGCAGCAGGTCGGGCAAAACTACCTTGGCCAACGACCTCGTTTGGCACTTTCGCAATCAGAATCAACAAGCGATGGTCTTGCGTCAAGACGATTTTGTGAAGCGGGTAAAAGACATTCCGTTGATTCGGGATGAAATTGACTGGGAATGTCCCGCTTCGATAGATTTTGAATTGCTGAAAGAAGCCATCACTTTCTTTCGCACTCGGTTTGAAGTAGTCATTGTAGAAGGAATTTTGGTCTTTGCTGACTCGTCTCTGAACACGCTGTTTGACCGTACTTTTTTTGTAGAAATTTCCGAGGCCACTTTTCGCACGCGCAAAGCTGCCGATACCCGCTGGAGCAAAATCCCCGACTGGTTTGTGACGCACATCTGGCAAAGCTACCAACGCTACGGCTTGCCCCCCGCCCATCTGCCCAATATGAGTCACGTGAGTGGCGAAGTTAAGTTCGAGATAAATGCCATTTTGACGCATTGAAGGCACTTTAAGCCGTCATTTTGGCACAAAAAATACGTTGGTACGGGGTTTGTTCGTTGATAGCCAACAAACCATTAATAGCAATGAAAACGCACATTCAAATTCCGCAAGATATACTGGCTTCGATAGACTACGCCAACACCGTCAACGGAGGCATGAGTGAAGCCCAAACCGAAGTTACAGAAACCCCTCACAGCTACGACGTGTTCGTAAAAGCGCCAGGGTTGTCTTCTGATAGTTTTCAGATAGACGTAGTCAACGGTCATCTTCTGATTTATCACTTGCTCACGCTTTTTGCCGAACGTCCAGCGGGTTTGGACAACCTCCAAACCGTACGTACTTTGGGAAGGCTTATTCTGCCCAACGACGTGGACAGTGAGCGCATTGAGGCGCGTTATGAAGCCGATAAGCGGCTGTTGAAAGTCGTCCTTCCCTTTCATCCCAAACGCCACCAGCGTCGTCATATCGAAATAGAGAAGTAAGTATGCAAAAGTCTTGCTACCAAAATAAGCTATGCCTCTTTTGCGTGATGATATAGGCAACAGAAAAGGACTGCCGGCAAAGGCAGTCCTCTGTTTATCTGAAACCTGGCAAAATCTTACTTGATAAGTGTCACCGTAGCGGGGATACACTTTTGAGGTGGGCAACCACTTGAGTTAATAGTGACGGTTACTTTGTTTTGGCCTGCGGCGGCAGTACCTGTGCCGCAGCTACCCGATACCGATTGGATTTCGTACTCCGTTGTCACACTGGGCGATACTTGAATCACCTTACTGGGGTTTTGAGCGTCGAGTTGTACGTTGATGCCGCCCGTGAGTGTCACGGTAGCGGGGAGGGTGTTGTTGGTAACAGCAATGGTCAAGTTGGCATTATCCCCCGAATTGATAACTCCACCACCCGTCAAAGCAACCACAGGCGTAGTGGGACATTGATTGCTGATAGAAGTCAATGCACCACGTGAGATGGTTTTGGTCAATGACATCATCGGATTGTTGGGATCAGTGTCGTTGGGGTCTTTGTAGGCCAAGGTCATTACCGTCGAGGGCGATGATGGGCTGACAGTCAAATTATAACACTGATTGTTGGGGTCGGTGGATTTGAAAGCCAAACACGCTACTAAGCTCCAAGCCGTAGAGACCGTGATGCCTTCACCCGACACACCATTATTGACGATGTTAAGGCTGAGGGCACTTGTGGTCGTACCCGGGGTGATAGTCATGCCCAAAAGAGCATAGTTGGCGTTGTTGGCACTGGTAAAAAGCCCCCTTCTGCGAAAAACTGGACTGGCGAGTTGGGCGTTTTCATAAATGAGAAAGACGTTCCCGCTGCCCATCACAAAAGCACTGTCGGTAGAAGTAGCCCGTATTTCTACGCACCGCTGCCCATCACAAAAGCACTGTCGGTAGAAGTAGCCCGTATTTCTACGCAGACTTCTACTGAATCGGCAGTACAGTTAAATTTACTGTGCGTCACGCGCACTTCGTAACGTCCCTGTGCTTGACTTATCTGACTGATTGTCAGCATTGTAAAGCTGAGAATTAAGAATTTGAATATATTTTTCATCGTTTTTGAAAAAATGGTTCGATTTTTGAGAAAGGCGGTTTTGATAATAACCAACTTATCTATCGCAATTAGTATGCCAATTTTTTTTCAGTAGCTAATCACCGTAAACTTACCGTTGTTTCTACGCCAAATACTATCGTCAAGGGCATTGATTTCTCCGTCTAAATTGTAATCTGTCGTTCGATAGCGGGCAAAAGTGCCGTTGTGCGTTCGCCAAATGCTGTTATCGTTGGCG
>JALOLW010000367.1 GCA_025455795.1 Spirosomataceae bacterium | reverse complement strand
GGCGCAAACTTGCCAGTATTTGGCGTATGATGGATTTGGCGACGCGGCCAATACCGCCTTGAATGGCACTTTTGGAGGCACGGGCTGGGAAACTCCGTGGGAAGTACAAAACAGCAACACGACTGTGCCAGGCTATCAATACATCAACAACTCCCTGACGTACAGCAACCTTAAAACAACGACCAACGCGATTTCGGGGGGGCAGGCGTACTTGGCAGCAGGGCGGCGGCTCGATGTTCGCACCAACGGTGCATTTGCTGGATTTATCAATGCCAACGGTCGCATCGGCTTGAGTGGTACGACACTTTGGGCGAGTTTTTTGATACGCAAAGACCAAAACAATGACCAATCAACTTTTGTGGCTTTTCACAACAATCAAACGGCTTGGTGCTTCAATTGTAGTAGGGTGTTGGAAATAGGCTATTTTGGTACAACGGCCTCCGATGATGCTGGTGTCAAATATTGGACGTTACGATTGGGAAGCACTTTTCACCGTACCACTGTCCCTGTTGTCATAGGTCAAACGGCATTGATGGTCGTGAAAATAGAATTTGGCTCACCGCATCAGATTTCGCTTTTTGTCAATCCCACTTCACTCGGCAACGCCGACCCTACCCCAACGACGGTGCAGACGTATAGTAGTTCTCTCGACATCCGAAGTGTAGGAATGTACTTGGGCAGTGCCGTCAATAACGCTTCTCTTGATGAGATTCGTTTTGGCACCACCTATCGCTGTGTCACGCCTGATACAAATACGCCTGTCAATACGCCTCCCACCGCCCGCATCACGGCCACAGCTATCACGGGTGTAGCCCCGCTGAACGTGTCTTTGAACGGAGCGACTTCGTCCGACTTAGACGGGGATGTTGTAAGCTATAGTTGGAATTTCGGCGATGGCACTACTGCCACGGGTGCGACAGCTTCAAAGACCTTTAGCTATTTGGGACATAATGTGGTTTCTTTGACCGTAACCGACAACGACGGCCTCCAACACACTGCTTATCAAACCATTACGGTGCGCAATGCCAATAACCAATTTCCTTGCCAATCCTCGTTGACGATGTTTCAGCAAGCTACTTGCGGACAAAATAACGGTAGTTTTCGGATCAATGTGGGTACGGGGGAGAGTTTTACACTTCGCAACAGTGCCAATGCCGTCGTCAATCCCACTTCGGGGAGTACATTTTCCAACTTAGCCGCAGGTACGTATCAACTGTCGCTGTCGAGTACGGCGGGTTGTGCGACTAACTATCAACTCTCTATCGTAACCGACTCCACCACTTGCCCAGGCTGGAAGCCCGCCCTCTGCGCCATGAAAATTGGCATGGGTATTTCGGGCATAACCTACTGGGAACGCGAACGGGCGTTCAAGGATTTTATGCGTTTTAGTAGTCAAAGATTTATCACTTTCAATGCTTCTGGTTCAAGCCCTTGGAGTACTGCACTACACGACTCTATCAGGGTAGATGCCCAAGGCTACCCCCTCCAAATGCCCCAAAACGTAGGAGGAGCATCGCCGCAAGCAGTCCGACTGATGGTGGGGGCCGACGGACACCTGCCTTTGGGCAATTACGTACTGCTCTACGAAGGTACTGGCACCATCACACTCCACGGCGACATACGACTTCGTACAGGCACTACACCCCAAGCAGGGCGCATCGAAGCCGAAGTGACAGGCCCAGGCAATGCGTGGATACAATTGATAGTGTCGCAGCTCGGCAATCACCTCCGCAACATTCGCTTGGTACGCCAAGCCGACGAAAGCACCTATCAATCACAGCCTTTTTACGGCAAATTTTTGGAAAGACTGCAGCCCTTTGCCGCGATTCGGTTCATGGATTGGAGTGCCACCAACAACAACCCCGTGAGCCAATGGTCACAGCGAATACCGAGCAATTACCGCACTCAAGCAACCTCGATGGGGGTGGCTTACGAACACATCATCGCACTCGGCAATACCCTCCAAAAAGACATTTGGGTATGCGTGCCGCACCAAGCCTCCGACGATTACCTGCGGCAAATGGCGCGCCTGTTCAGAGATAACCTCAACCCCGCGCTCACTATTTACCTCGAATACTCCAACGAAGTCTGGAATTGGCAGTTTGAACAGGCACATTGGGTTGCCAACAACGGCCCTCAGCACATAAGCTACCCACGACGCTATGCCCTGCGGGCTGCCAATGCGTTTCGGATTTGGCACGAAGAGTTTGGCGGGCAAGCTTCGCGTGTGAAGCGCGTGCTGGGTACGCAAGCGGTCAATCCGTGGGTAGGGGAGCAAATCATGACGTACATTGACCAAAACGGGTTTGATTTTTTGAGCAATACTTGGTATTTCAATTATAGCGAATCCCAACTCAATGCCAATTCGACACCTTTGGATGTCATCAACTCTGCCCGAACTACTTGGCGTGGCATGGTCAATAGTATCAGAGGTGATTATCTCAATGCTTCGCTTTTGGGCAAAGCCGTTATCAATTATGAAGGCGGCCAGCATATGACCAGCAATCCAAACATTACGCCTTTTCAAGCTGCTACTTATGCCGCTCAGATTCACCCCGAAATGTATAGGTTGTACCAAGAAGTGATAGACTCCACCCGCCGTATGGGTTCAAAACTGGCAATGGCCTTCATCTACGCGAGTATGCGCGAGTCACGTTATGGTTCATGGGGACATTTGGAAGATATTGACCAAGATATTGCTCAAGTACCTGCTCCCAAATGGCAGGTGTTGATGGACAATATCCACGCCACTTGTGGCACCAAACTCTGCGACCCACAGTTGGTATTGTCAGCGACGATTAGGCAGCAGCCCACCCAAGAAATCTTGCGACAAAGTAGTGTGCGTATCGAAAGCACCGAAAAACTCCTCCCCAATACTTCTATGCACTACCGCAGCGCGGGGGCGATAGAGTTGAAACCCGGCTTTGAAGCCCAAGCAGGAACGGTTTTTAGGACTTCGGTGCAAAACTGTCAGTAATCCAAACAATGGTAAAAAGTCAATTGTTACTATAAACTAAAATGATAAAAACCCTACCGATTTACATCTCGCTGGCTTTTGGCCTGACAACCATCGCCACTTTGTTGCTTTTTGCGTGGGCAGTTAAAAACGCACACACGCCAAAAACCCGCAAAAAAACAACGCCAATTTTGATTGGGATGAGCATTTGGTTGATGATTCAGGCCATTTTGACGATGAACAACATCTATAATACTGACACCGATTCGTTGCCACCGAAAATTGTGATATTCGGGATTTTGCCGACCATTTTGACCCTTATTTTTTTATTTGCCACTCAACACGGACGGGTATTTATGGACAGTTTACCGCTCCGAAACTTGACCTATCTAAACATTGTCAGGGTCCCCGTTGAGGTGGTTTTATTTGGGCTTTTTGTCCACAAAGCAATCCCCGAGTTGATGACTTTTGAAGGGCGAAATTTTGATATCATTGCGGGAATCACAGCCCCTTTTGTTGCCTATTTTGGGCTGACAAAAGCGAAATGGAGTCGAGCAGTGGTGTTGGTTTGGAATATTATTTGTCTCGGGCTTTTACTCAATATTGTAGTGAATGCTTTTTTGTCGGCACCGTCGCCAATCCAACGATTTGCGTTTGACCAACCCAACGTAGCGATTTTAAATTTTCCATTCAGTTGGTTGCCGACATTTGTTGTACCCATCGTATTATTTGGGCATTTGGCTTCAATCCGACAGCTCCTAAACGCCTCAAAATGACAAAGGACGTTTTTTTCTTCCTACCATACATCGGCATTACTACCCATCTCTAAACCCATTTTACAAAACTCAATTTTGGTAATTGGGGCTTGTTGTCTATTTTTACGCTCCATTTTCAAATTTTCAACACTGCTATTCACACACAATGAGACAGATACTATTTCGGGAAGCCTTGCGTGAGGCCATGAGCGAAGAAATGCGCCGCGACCCAAGCGTGTTTTTGATGGGCGAGGAAGTCGCCGAATACAACGGGGCCTACAAAGTTAGTCAAGGCATGCTCGATGAGTTTGGTCCTGAGCGCGTCATAGATACGCCCATCGCCGAGTTGGGCTTTGCGGGTATAGGCGTAGGTGCCGGCATGAACGGCCTCCGTCCGATTATTGAGTTTATGACTTTCAACTTCTCGCTCGTGGCGATTGACCAGGTTATCAACTCCGCCGCCAAGATTCTTTCGATGTCGGCAGGGCAGTACGGTTGTCCGATTGTGTTTCGTGGGCCCACGGGCAACGCGGGTCAGTTGGGCGCGCAGCACTCCCAAAACTTTGAAAACTGGTATGCCAACACCCCGGGCCTCAAAGTGGTGGTACCTGCCAATCCACACGATGCCAAAGGCTTGCTCAAATCTTCTATCCGCGACAATGACCCCGTAATTTTTATGGAGTCGGAGGTGATGTATAGCGACAAAGGCGAAGTGCCAGAAGGCGAATACTTGATTCCGATTGGCAAAGCCGAAGT
>JALOLW010000366.1 GCA_025455795.1 Spirosomataceae bacterium | reverse complement strand
ACGGTTTCGGGGGTGAAATTGTCGGCTTCCAGTTGGTTGAGCAATAACCTGACCGTGTAGCGGCCCATTTCTTGAATAGGCTGACTCACACTCGTCAATGAAGGCGTAAGAAAATCACAATAAGGCTCGTTGTTGAAACTCACCACCGCCAAATCGTCAGGAATCCTAATACCACGCTGTTTGAGTGCGTGCATCGCCGAAAACGCGATGCGGTCGCTCATGGTCAAAAGTCCGTCGGGAGGAGTGGGCAGGTTCATGAGTTGAAACGCCTGCATCATGGTATTTTCTTGCGAAAAATCGCTGTGGAGAACATACTGCTTATGAAAAGGCAGTTGGTATTTTTGCAGTGCTTCTTTAAATCCTTCCAATCGCTGATTGCTAATGAGCAAGTTGGAAGGTCCCGCCAAACAGGCCAACCTTTGGCAGCCGCACTCTATCAAGTGTTCTGTTGCTTGAAACGCCGCCGCTTTGTTGTCCACAATCACTTTGGACGTAGCCATTCCTTCGGCATAACGGTCAAAAAGCACAACGGGGATTTTTTTTCGCAACAACCGCTCAATGTGTTCATAATGACTCGTATCGCGCGAGAGAGAAATGATAAAACCTTCTACTTGACTATTGAGCAAATTGTCAATTTGGCTTACTTCGCGCAGGTAAGATTCGTTGGTTTGGCAAATCATCACGCTGTATCCCGCCTGTAACGCCGCTTCCTCGATGCTGTTCAACGCTGACGAAAAAAAGTAATAACTCAGGCTCGGCACAACTACACCAATCGTCT
Organism: Spirosomataceae bacterium; assembly: GCA_025455795.1. GTDB lineage: Bacteria > Bacteroidota > Bacteroidia > Cytophagales > Spirosomataceae > Runella. The sequence continues at coordinate 3,711 of JALOLW010000366.1, read as the reverse complement.
TGGTACGGCTTTTGGCTAAGTTTTTTGCCAATAGATTAGGCTGATAATCAAGCTCTTCGGCCACACGCACCACGGCGGCGCGGGTTTCGGCTTTGATTTCGGGAAGCCCCCGCAACGCCCTCGAAACGGTAGAAGTGGAGATGCCCAACCGATAGGCAATTTCTTTGATAGTAGAGGTGTTGGTTTTCATGCAAACGTTTGCGGGAAAATTGCGGGAAATATTGCAAGCAAATATCAGTAGAATCATTTAAATTTCGATTTATTTAGTAAATAATTGTACTTATCTATGAAAAAAACGCTACTACTGCTATTATTTTGTTGCTCCACGCTGTGTTACTCACAAGTCAAACTTGACGTCAAAAAAGAGTTTGCTTTTGCCGCCAAACAGTACGAAGGCATGTTGGCTGCTCACCCCGACCTTACCAAATTTCCACAGTCCACCCTCCCCGACGGCAAGCCCCGCGATATGAAGTCGGACTGGTGGTGCAGTGGTTTTTTTGGTGGCTCGCTGTGGTACATTTTTGAACACACCCAAGCCCCCCAATGGAAAGAAGCGGCTCACAAGTGGACCATGGCCGTAGAAAAAGAACAATTCAACACGGGTACGCACGATTTGGGCTTTATGCTTTATTGTCCGTTTGGCAACGGCTACCGCCTCACCCAAAACGAAACCTACAAAAACATCATGCTCACGGGCGCGAAGTCGCTCGCAACGCGCTTCGACCCCAAAGTAGGTTTGATAAAATCTTGGAATAGCTTCAAAGGGGGCTACACCTATCCTGTTATTATTGACAACATGATGAACTTGGAGTTTTTGTTCTGGGCGGCCAAAACGTCGGGCAACAAAGACCTCTACAACCTGAGCGTGACCCACGCCGACAACACCATCAAACACCACTACCGCCCCGATTTTAGCAGTTACCACGTGATTTGCTACGGCCCCAATGGCGAGGTTTTGGCCAAGAAAACCCACCAAGGGGCTGCCGATGACTCGCCTTGGGCGCGGGGACAATCGTGGGGATTGTACGGCTATATCGTGATGTACCGTGAAACCAAAGACCAAAAATACTTGGATTTGGCGCGTAACATCGCCGATTTTTTGTTGAACCACCCCAATCTTCCCGCCGACAAAGTACCGTACTGGGATTATAGCAAGCCCGGCGAAGAGCGCGACGCTTCGGCGGGGGCTATCATGGCATCGGCTTTGCTCGAACTCAGCACCTACGGCGGCAAAAACGCCAAACGCTACTACAACGACGGCGTGACGATTTTGGGGAGTCTGTCGCAAGCGCCTTACAAAGCCGAACTCGGCAAAAACAATCACTTTATATTACAGCACTCCGTAGGGCATAAGCCCGGTAACTCTGAAATTGACGTGCCTCTCGTCTATGCCGATTATTATTATTTGGAAGGTCTGCTCCGCTACGAAACCCTCAAAAAGAAGAAAAAACTTTATTAATTCAAACCTATTTCTCAATGAACCAACAACTACAATCCAAATGGCGACAACTACGCAATGGGCTGATGGGCAGCCTGTTGTTGCTTGTTTGTCTTGCTACCGTAGCCCGTAGCCAAGCAGTCTCGGGACGCATCACCTCCGCCGAAAACGGCGAAGCCCTTCCGGGGGTCAGTATTCTGATAAAAGGGACCAATCAAGGTACTACCACCGACAACGATGGCAAGTACAACCTTCGCGTTTCTGGGGCCAACACGACCCTCGTTGTGAGTTTTATCGGGTATTTGCGCCAAGAAATTACCGTGGGCAACCGCACTACCATTGACGCCGCCCTCGATGTGGACACCAAAGCCCTCGAAGAAGTAGTCGTGGTGGGCTATGGTACTCAAGAAAAAGTAAACCTCACCGGCGCGGTGGGCGTGGCCGATAGTAAGCGTCTGATGAACCGCCCCATCGCCAACGCGGGCGAAGGTTTGCAAGGGGTGATTCCGAACTTGAACGTCAACGTCCGCAACGGTGACCCTGCGCAAGCCGTGACGTTCAACATCCGTGGGTATGAGTCTATCAACGGTGGCTCGCCGCTCGTATTGGTGGACGGAGTACCAATGGACCTCAACCGCCTCAACCCCAACGACATCGAGAGCATCAGCGTACTCAAAGATGCCTCTGCCGCCGCCGTTTATGGGGCGCGGGCAGCTTTTGGGGTAGTGCTTGTGACCACCAAAAGTGGCAAAAGCGGCAAAGTAACGGTCAATTTTGGCACGCAAACGTCGCTCGCCAAACCCATCTTCAACATGGACGTAGTGACCGATCCTTATGAGTTTGTGCAAGCCCGCAACGCCGCCAACATCCGTACCAGCGGTGTGCCTTCGTATGACCCTGAGTTTGTAGCCAAAACCAAAGCCTTCTCCGAAAACCCTGCCACCGCACCGCAGTGGGGCGTGGTCAACGGGACGCTGCAATACTACGGCTTCAACGATTACCAGCGCCAGATTATGACCGATTTCGCGCCTACCAGCCAGCACGATTTGTCGGTGTCGGGTGGAAGTGACAAATCTAAGTTCTTTTTGTCCATGAGTTATTTCTCCAAAGATGGTTATCTGAGAGAAAAGTCTAAAAATGAGATGTTTAAGCGTTATAACGTGTTGATGAAGGCCGATTTTAAAATCAACGAATGGCTCAGTACCGACTCAAAGGTGATTTTTAACTCCCAAAATTCGGATAAACCCCACTTCTACAACTGGGACGTAAACATCAACTCCCTGGCCCGTGTACCACCCATTCAGGCGATTCAGTTCCCTGATTTGCCTTTCTATGTTACGCAAGGCGACCGCGAAAAGTACGCGCCCTACATCGGTAAGTATTTTGGCGGTACCAACTTCTTCCCGTATCTCAAAGACGGTGGCCGTACCACATTTACCAACAACGACCTTTGGCTCACCCAAGGTATCACACTTACGCCCGTGAAAGGTTTGAAGATTCGCTCTGATTTCTCATACAACATCTTCAACCGTATGTACCAAGATGTGCAGAGCAAGGTGGATATTGTAGATCAGAACTTGCTGGCAGCCAATTTGATAAGTAATGGTTTCAGCGGGGATGACTGGGTACGCAATGAAAACAATTACAATCAATATTACGTTTTCAACGCCTTTGCAGAGTACAAGTTGCCACTTCCTGCGAGCCACAACATGACTGCGATGGTGGGCTTCAACCAAGAATTAGGCCAAAATCGCTACTCTGGCGCACAGGCACGGGCGTTGATTACGCCGCTCGTTCCAGACCTCAATGCTACCACAGGCGTACAGCAGACCTTTGGGGCTAAGTCGCACGTGGCTTTGCGGGGGGCGTTTTATCGCTTGAACTACAACTACAAAGAGCGTTATTTGGTTGAGTTAAACGGTCGCTATGACGGTACGTCGCGCTTCCCACAAGACAGCCGCTTTGGCTTCTTCCCGTCGTTTTCGGCAGGTTGGCGTATCAGCAACGAAAACTTCATGAAATCATTGACTTGGCTCGACAACCTCAAACTCCGCGCTTCTTATGGCACATTGGGTAATCAAATTATTGGTACTCCATCAAACCCTAACTTCTATCCTTACATCTCTACGATGGGTATAGGTCAGTCGCCTTATATGTTTACCAACGCCGCCATTCCAATTGTTACGCCTGCTGGTTTAGTGAGTCCTACTTTGACTTGGGAAACGGTGGTTTCGCAAAACCTCGGCTTAGACTTTACTGCCCTCAAAGGCCGC